>NZ_JBISWL010000027.1:0-46030 GCF_044462265.1 Kocuria rhizosphaerae | reverse complement strand
GGGGGCCGGCCCCGCCGCGGCCGGGCGGGCCGTCAGTCGGCGACGACGGCGTCGATGTCGACCGGCTCGCCGATGATCCCGTGCTCCCGCATCTGCTCCTCGATGTACTCCAGGGACTCGACGTCGATCTCGGCCTTCCACTGCGGCAGGGTCATGGACTCGGCGACCTCGGGCGTCACGCGGGCCAGGTCGGGCAGCGCGTCGCGGAAGGCGTCCGGGTCCTCCGTCACGGACTCGGCGGTGGCCTCCAGCCCGTTGCGGAACGCCTCGATGACCTCGGGGTTCTGCTCGTGGTACTCCTGGGTGGCGAGGAAGGACCCGACCATCAGGCCGGGGCGGGCCTCGACGTACGGCCACAGCAGCGGGCGTGCCCCGGACTCCGCGCCGATGGTGACGAACGGCTCGATCTCCCAGGCGGCGTCGATCTGTCCCCGCTCGAGCGCGGGGATCATGTCGGGGAAGCCGATCTCCACGAACCGGACGCTCTCGGGATCCACCCCGTGCTCCTGCAGTGCCGCGGAGATGGTGACGTCGCCGATGTTCTCCAGGGTGTTGACCGCGATGGTCTTCCCGGCGAGGTCCGCCGGTTCCCGGATGTCGCTGTCCCCTGCGACGAGCACGGCGGAGAAGTCCTCCCCCTCGGTCTCGGAGCCGAAGGTCCCCGGGGCCACCATGGTGATGGGCAGGCCCTGTTCCACGGCCAGGAGGGCGCTGACCGTGTTCGAGCCCGCGAGTTGCAGCCCGCCGCTGATCAGCCCGGGCACGGCCGCCGCCCCGCCGGCACTGACGTCGACGGTGACGTCGAGGCCCTCCTCCTCGAAAAAGCCCTGCTGCACCCCGTAGTTGAGGTACGCGGAGGGGATGCCGGCGGTCTCGGCGACATTGACGGCGACGGGCGAGTCGGGGTCGAGCCCCTGGGGCTCGGGGGACTCGGACCCACCGCCGCACCCGCTGAGCACGAGGGTTGCGGCGGCGGCGGCACTGACGAGTGGCATGCGCTTCATCATGGACTCCATGGTCGTGGGGACGTGTGGTGCGTCACGGTGGTGACGCGTCTGGTGGCGGGACGAAAGGACGGTGGAGTCGAGCGGGGCGGACGCAGGCCCTGCGCCGCACCCGAAGCCGGCGCCGGCCGGGGCTCCGCGGGGCGAGCAGAAGTCGTTCTGGACGTCCACCACCACCACCAGGGCGGTGTGTGCGGGGTCGCAGCGGAACGGGATGCCGGTCACGGGGTGCTCACTCCTTCCGGTCCGGGTCGTCCGCGGCTCGCAGCTCGTCGAGGCTGTAGCCGGCGACCTCCTGGTACCGCCGGGAGATCGCGGCGATCTCCTCCGCGCTGATGACGTCCTCGATCCGCTCGAACGGGCGGTCGCCGGTGCGCTCCCACACCTCGCGGATGATGGTGTCCGGCGGGGACGTCCGGTTGGCGAGCACCACGGCGGAGGTCCGGGGCAGCCGTTCGGCCTCGTAGTCGGCCAGCGCCTGCAGCGGGTCGCCGGCGGCGGCCAGGGACTCGGCGAGCCGGTGCGCGTCGAGCACGGCCTGGCCGGCACCGTTGGATCCGCGCGGCACCATGGGGTGGGCGGCGTCGCCCAGCAGGGTCACCCGCCCGAAGGTCCAGCGCGGGAGCGGGTCCTGGTCCACCATCGGGTACTCGAGCACGGTCTCGGCGCCCGTGATGAGCGCGGGCACGTCCAGCCAGTCGAAGGTCCAGTCCTGGAAGACGCCCAGGAAGTCCTCCAGCCGGCCCTCCCGGGTCCAGTCGCGGCGGGCCCGCTGCGGGGCCTCGACCTCGGCGACCCAGTTGACGAGCTGGTTGCCGTCGTCGTCGACGTCGTCGCGGATGGGGTAGACCACCATCTTCCCGCTCGCCAGCCAGCCCACGCGGGCCATGCTCGCGCCCGTGAGGAAGGGCTGCGCCACGGTGACCCCGCGCCACATGGTGACCCCGGAGTACCGGGGCTCCCCCTCCTCCGGGTAGAACTGCCGGCGCACCGCGGAGTGGACGCCGTCGCAGGCCACGACGACGTCCGCGCGGACGTCGGGCAGCGCGGCGCCGTCGCTGCTGCGGGTGAGGTGGAGGACGGCTCCGGAGTCGTCCTGGTCCACGGACTCGCACCGGTGGTCGGTGAGCACGCCGTCCTCGCCGAGGCGTTCGTGCACGGCGTCCAGCAGCACCTGCTGGAGGTCGCCGCGGTGGATGGAGAACTGGGGGCTGTCGTACCCGGCGTAGCGGCCCGCGGGCTCGGCGTGGATGAACTGCCCGAACCTGTTGTAGAAGACCGCCTCCTTCGTGGTCACCCCGACGGCCGCGAGCGCGGGTTCCAGGCCCAGGCCGGCGAGAACGGCGGTGGCGTGCGGGAGCAGGTTGATCCCCACGCCCAGCGGCCGGATCTCCGGAGCCGCCTCGAGGACGCGGCACGGTATCCCGACCCGGTGCAGCTCGAGCGCCAGCACCAGACCGCCGATCCCGGCGCCCACGACCGCCACCCGGGGTCTCCGGCCCGGGCCGGGCCCGGTGGGCACCGTGCTCCCGTCCACCGCTGTGCTCTCGTCCGGATGCGTCATGGCCTGCCTTCCTCGCCCGCGGTGGGTGCCGCCGGCCTGTCCCGGCGGTCCCGTGGAACCCCACGCTAGGAAGGTGTTGCGCAGAACAGGACCGATCGGTCAATCTTTCTTGCATGCAGAACAAACCGGAGCTGCCGCCGTACGCCGTCGAGTCGGTCTCGAACGCCCTGAGGCTGCTCCTGATGCTCCGCGACAGGGACTCCCTCCGGGTGACGGACGCCGCGGCGGAGCTCGGCGTGGCCCGCTCCACGGCCCACCGCCTTCTGATGACCCTCGCCCACGAGGGCTTCGTCCAGCAGGAGCGCAACTCCCGGGCCTACCGGCCGGGTCCGGCCCTGCTGGAGTTCGCTCTGTCCTCCGCCGGCATCCCGCAGCTGCGGCAGGTCGCGCACCCGCTCATGGAGACCCTCGGCGCCGCGCTCGAGGAGACCGTCAACCTCATGGTCCTGGAGAGCCCGAGCGTTCGATTCGTCGAGAGCGTGGAGTGCGACCGGCCCGTCCGGGTCAGCGGACGCCGCGGGGCACTGCTCCCGGTCCACGCGACCGCCGGCGGGAAGGTCCTGCTGGCCGCGGCCGGCCCGGAGGAGGCCCGGTCGCTGATCGACGCCGGGCTGCCCCGCCTCACCGAGCGCACCACCACGAGCGCCAGGGGCCTGCACGAGGAGCTGGCGGACGTCCGGCGCTCCGGCTACGCGCTCAACCTCGGCGAGAGCCTCGACGGCCTGCACGCGGCCGCCGTCCCCGTTCCCGACGCCGCCGGCCGGACCGTGGCGGCGCTGGCCGTGAGCGTCCCGGCCGATCGCGGCGGCGTCTCGCGCCTCCGGGGCCACGTCCGTGCGCTGCGGGAGACGGCGGAGCGGATCGGCGGGCTGCTCTGACCGTCGCCCCTCGTCACGGGACCCCGCACGGCCCTCGCCCGGCGGGTGGACCGCCGTCCGCCGACGGGCCGGACGGCGGCCGGCGCACGCGGCACCTACGTGCGGGTAGCCGGACCCGTTCGCGTCTGCTTCTATGGGGGAACCACAGGGTCGACCGAGGAGGAGCATCCGATGGACACCTGGATCTGGATCGTACTGGGCATCGTCGTCCTGGCACTGATCGTCATCGCCGTGATGGC
The DNA here is from genome assembly GCF_044462265.1 of Kocuria rhizosphaerae. Taxonomy (NCBI): domain Bacteria; kingdom Bacillati; phylum Actinomycetota; class Actinomycetes; order Micrococcales; family Micrococcaceae; genus Kocuria; species Kocuria rhizosphaerae. The sequence continues at coordinate 42,345 of NZ_JBISWL010000027.1, read as the reverse complement.
CGGGGGCCGCAAGAAGAAGGAGCACGACGCCGCCGTGCAGAGGGAGCACCGGGAGCAGGCGGCCGACCTCCGCACCCGCAGCGACGAGGAGGAACTGGCGGCCCGCCGGAGCAAGGCCGACGCCGACGCGGCCCGGGCCGAGGCCGAGAAGACCCGCGTCGAGGCCGATCGTCTCGCCCACGACGCCGAGCGCCGCGCCGAGGACGCCGACCGGGTGCACCAGGAGGCGGAGACCCACCGCCGGGACGCCGCCGAGCTGGATCCCGACGGGGACCGGCAGGACCCTGACCGGCACGGCCTGGACGACCGCGGCGCCGACGGCCGCGGCACCGACAACCGCTCCGGCGGACGCCACCAGGACGACTCCCGCACCACCGACGACGCGCACGACGACGGCGGGGCCCGGCGCGGCACCGACCGGCGGACGGACGGTGACGGCCGGACCGACGGCGGCGCCCGCGACGACGACGGCGTCCGCGACGACGACGGCGTCCGCGGCGACGGTGATCTGGGGCCCGGTGGAGACCGCGGTCACGGTCACAGGAGCGGGCACGACGAGGGCCGCGGGCCCGAGGACCGTCCCCGCACCTGAGCGCCGGCCGTTCGCCGTCGTCACGGCTCGACCGGTACGCACAGGCTCGACCTCGCTCGCCCCGGCCCGTGGGGATCAGTCCTCACGGGCCGGGGCGGCTTGGTGCCCGGACCTCGGCGCAGTCATGGAGACTCCCCATGCTTGCGATTGACTTTCGATAGATACTTGCTGATACTCAATTCATGATGACCCAGCGCTGGGCGGTTGCCGCCCTCAGAGTCTTCCTGGTCCTGCTCTTCGCGATCCTGGTCGTCTTCCAGGTCATGTCCCTGCCCGGCCAGTTCGCCCACATGGCTCAGGAGTCCCCGGAGTCGGCGCACCTCAGGTGGCCGCTGACGGCGCTGTTCGGATTCTGGATCCTCTGCGCCGAGGTGGTGGTCGTGTCCACCTGGAAGCTGCTCGGCCTCGTGAAGAACGACCGCATCTTCAGCGAGGCCTCCCTGATCTGGGTGGACGCGATCGTGTGGGCCGTCGGCGCCGCGTGGGTCGTGCTGCTGGGAGTGTCGTTCGTCGTCGGTGTCAACGCCGACGACCCCGGGCCCGTGCTGGTGCTGATGCTGGCGTCCACGGGCGTCACCGTCCTGGGGCTGCTCATGGTGGTCATGCGGGCACTGCTGCGACAGGCGACCGCCCTGCGCACCGACATGGAGGCGGTCATCTGATGCCGATCGTCGTGCGACTCGACGTCGAGCTGGCCAGGCGCAAGATGAGCGTGGGCGAGTTCGCCGAACGGGTCGGGATCACCCCCGCCAACGTGGCCGTGCTGAAGAACGGCCGTGCCAAGGCGGTGCGCTTCGCCACCCTGGAGGCCATGTGCCGGGTGCTGGGCTGCCAACCGGGCGACCTCCTCGAGTACGTCGAGGACTGAACCGTTCCACGTCCCGGCCGGAGACCTCGACCGCGCCGGCCCGCGGGGTCAGCCCCTCCAGCCCAGGAGCGCGCCACCGAACCACATGAGCCCGAGCCAGGTCAGGACTGCCACGACCGGAACGGCCAGCACCAGGTAGGACCGGCGCGCCACCAGCCACATCCCGGCGCACGCCAGGACCGCCCACCACAGCAGCAGCATCGCCACGGCCGGCAGCGGGGCGACGAGGCCGCTCGAGAGGTAGAAGAACCCGGCCACCAGATGGGCGATGGCGGCGGCCGCGGCCGCCGCCACCCATCCGGGCCCGGTGCGCGTCAGCGGAGGTCGAACCGGTCCAGCTCCATGACCTTGACCCAGGCGGCGACGAAGTCGCGCAGGAACTTCTCCTGGGCGTCGTCGGCGGCGTAGACCTCCGAGATCGCCCGCAGCTGGCTGTGCGAGCCGAAGACGAGGTCGACCGCGGTGGCCGTCCACCTGAGCTCGTCCGTGGCGAGGTCACGGATCTCGTAGACCTCCTCCGAGGACTCGGACGCCCGCCACTCCGTGCCGGCCGCGAGCAGGTTGACGAAGAAGTCGTTGGTCAGGGCCTGGGGCCGGTCCGTGAGGACGCCGTGGGCCGACTCCGCGTGATTGGCCCCGAGGGCGCGCATCCCGCCGACCAGGACCGTCATCTCCGGCGCGTTGAGGTTCAGCATGTAGGCGCGGTCGAGCAGCAGCGTCTCGGAGGAGAGCTGCGTCCCGGGCTTCAGGAAGTTCCGGAAGCCGTCGGCCTGCGGCTCGAGCACGGAGAAGGACTCGACGTCGGTCTGCTCCTGCGTGGTGTCCGTGCGCCCGGGCCGGAACGGGACCTCGATCTCCTGGCCGGCGTTGCGGGCCGCCTGTTCGACGGCGGCGCAGCCGCCCAGGACGATCAGGTCGGCCAGCGAGACCTTCCGGCCGCCGGACGCCGCGCCGTTGAAGTCCTGCTGGACCTGCTCCAGGACGCGCAGGACATCGGCCAGCCGGTCCGGCTCGTTGGCCTCCCAGCCGCGCTGCGGCTCGAGCCGGATCCGGGCCCCGTTGGCCCCGCCCCGGTTGTCGGTGCCCCGGAAGCTGGCGGCGGCGTTCCACGCCGTGGAGGCCAGCTGCGACACCGTCAGGCCCGAGCCGAGGATCGTCTCCTTCAGGGCGGCGACGTCGTCGTCCCCGATCAGCTCGTGGTCGACCGGCGGGACCGGGTCCTGCCACAGCTGCGGCTCCGGGACCCAGGGGCCCAGGTAGCGCGAGACCGGGCCCATGTCGCGGTGCAGCAGCTTGTACCAGGCCTTGGCGAAGGCCTCGGCGAACTCGTCCGGGTTCTCGTGGAAGCGCCGCGAGATCTTCTCGTACTCCGGGTCGACCCGGAGGGCGAGGTCGGTCGTCAGCATCGTGGGCCGGTGCTTCTTCTGCGGGTCGTAGGCGTCCGGGATGGTCTCGGGGGCGTCCTTGGCGACCCACTGGTGCGCCCCGGCGGGGCTCTCCGTCAGCTCCCACTCGTGGCCGAAAAGGTTGCCGAAGAAGCCGTTGCCCCACTGGGTCGGGGTGCTGGTCCAGGTGACCTCCAGGCCACTGGTGATCGCGTCCGGGCCCTTGCCGCTGCCGTAGGTGCTCGTCCAGCCGAACCCCTGGGCATGGACCGGGCAGGCCGCGGGCTCGGGTCCCACGTGGTCGGCGGGACCGGCCCCGTGGGTCTTGCCGAAGGAGTGCCCGCCCGCGATCAGGGCCACCGTCTCCTCGTCGTTCATCGCCATGCGGCCGAAGGTCTCGCGGATGTCCCGGGCGGCGGCCTGCGGGTCGGGGTTGCCGTTGGGGCCCTCGGGGTTGACGTAGATCAGCCCCATCTGCACCGCGGCCAGCGGGCCCGAGAGCTCCCGGTCGTCGGCATAGCGCTCGTCGCCGAGCCAGGTGTCCTCCGGTCCCCAGAACATCTCCTCGGGCTCCCAGGCGTCCTCGCGGCCGAAGGCGAACCCGAACGTCTTGAAGCCCATCGACTCGAGGGCGACGTTGCCGGCCAGGACCAGCAGGTCGGCCCACGAGATCTTCCGGCCGTACTTCTGCTTGACGGGCCACAGCAGCCGCCGGGCCTTGTCGAGATTGGCGTTGTCGGGCCAGCTGTTGAGCGGGGCGAACCGCTGCATGCCCTCCCCCGCCCCGCCACGGCCGTCCGCGATCCGGTAGGTGCCGGCCGAGTGCCAGCTCATCCGGATGAACAGTCCTCCGTAGTGCCCGAAGTCGGCCGGCCACCAGTCCTGCGAGCTGGTCATCAGTTCGGTGAGGTCGCGCTTGAGCTCCTCGACGTCGAGGCTCGAGAACTCCTTCGCGTAGTCGAAGTCACGGCCCAGCGGGTCGGTCGTGGTGGAGTGCTTGCGCAGGACTCCCAGGTCCAGCTGGTTGGGCCACCAGTCCTGGATGGTCCGCGGACGGTGGGTCGCGGGGGTGGGGGCGTCGATCGCCGGGTTCTCGCTCTCGCTGCCGTGCACAGGAGCGTCAGGCGTCTGGGACATGGGACTTCCTTCCAGGATGGTGGTGCCGGGCAGGAGTGGGTCGCTGGCCGGGGGCACCGCCGCGGAGGACCGGACGGGTGCCGGGGACGGCGGAGGGAGGTGCGACGGGGACGCCCCCGGTGCACGGCGCCGGGCGGCGGGACGGGCCGGCGGGCGCCGTGCCGTCCAGGACCGGGTGCGCCACGGCGGGGCTCGGGATCGGGCGCGAGCCGGTGGGCCGGTGGGCGCGCACGGCCTCGGCCGGCCTCGCCGGGATCCGGGCGATCCGCCGGGCGGCGCCCGGGAGGAGCGGCTGGGAATCCGGCGGTGCGATCACCCCTCAAAGTCTTGTGTCCTGCCCGGGGCCAGTCAAGGACTGGCGGTGACGTGTCCCATGACACCGGCTCAGTGCCCGAGGGCCGGGGCGACGTCGCGGACCACCGCCTCGAGCAGACGCGCGTTGAACTCCACGCCGAGCTGGCTGGGCACGGCGACCAGCAGCGTGTCCGCCGCCGCCACCGCTGCGTCGCGGGCCAGCTCCTCGGCCAGCCGGTCGGGTTCGCCGATGTAGCTGCGCCCGAACCGGGCGGTCGCGCCGTCGATCGTCCCGACCTGGTCGCGCGCACCGGCCCGGGCCCGGAGGCCGAAGTAGTGACGGCTCTCGTCGTCGACCAGGGGGACGACGCTGCGCGAGACCGACACCCGCGGGACGTGCCGGTGGCCGGCCGCTGTCCACGCTTCGCGGAAGAGCCGGATCTGCTCGGCCTGGAGCACGTCGAGCGGGTCCCCGGTGTCCTCGGTGAGCAGGGTCGAGGACATCAGGTTCATGCCCTGCTCCGCGACCCAGCGCGCGGTGGCCCGGCTGCCGGCACCCCACCAGATCCGCTCGGGCAGGCCGGGTGAGAGCGGCTGGACGGGGAGCAGCCCCGCCCGCCCGGTCGCCCGGGGGTCGGCGGGAGCGATCCCGGCCCCGGCGATCGCGGCCCGGAACCGGGCCGTGTGCCGCCGGGCCATGTCGGCGTCGGACTCCCCCGGTTCCGGGACGTGCCCGAAGGCCTCGTAGCCGGCCAGCACGGACTCCGGGGAGCCACGGCTGACGCCGAGCTGCAGGCGCCCGCCGCTGATCAGATCGACGGCGGCCGCATCCTCCGCCATGTGCAGCGGGTTCTCGTAGCGCATGTCGACCACCCCGGTGCCGATCTCGAGGCGGGAGGTCCGGGCGGCGATCGCGGCCAGCAGCGGGAAGGGCGAGGCCTGCTGCGGTGCGAAGTGGTGGACGCGGAACCAGGCGCCGTCCACGCCGATTTCCTCCGCGGCCTCGGCCAGCTCGACGGCCTGGAGCAGGGAGTCGGCCGCGGTGCGCACCGGCGAGCCCGGGACGTCGGCCCAGTGGCCGAAGGACAGGAAGCCGATGCGCTTCATCGGGGTGGGCTCCTTCTCGGGCGAGGGGTGGGCGTGTCGGGCGGCGCCGGAGGTGGCGTGCCTGCGGGCGAGGGGGCGGCCGCGATCGCGGGCCGCACCCGGCCGGGCACGTCGCGTCCTGTCAGGTCAGGTGGCGTGCCAGCCGCTCCATGACGGCGCGCAGCCGTTCGGCGTCGTCGCCCTCCAGGGCGTTCAGGAACAGCTCCTCGACGTCGCGGGCGTGGGCCGGCCGGAGGCGCCGGAAGGCGCGCAGCCCCTCGTCGGTGAGCTCGGCCTCGAGACCGCGCCCGTCCTCGGGGCAGCGTCGGCGCCGGACCCAGCCGCGCTTCTCGAGCACGCCGATCTGGTAGCTGAGACGGCTCGGGGAGAACACCATCCGCTGGGCCAGCTCCCCCATCCGGAGCCGGTGGTCGGGCGCGTCGCGCAGCAGCAGGAGCACCTGGTAGTCCATGAGGGAGCAGCCGTGCTCCTTGAGCCGGGTCTCGATCTCCGTGGTCAGCCGGGCGGAGGTCTCGAAGAACAGCTGCCACACGTCCCACGGACGGGCGGCCGCCTCCTGCCCGGTCACCGTCCGGCCCCGGCGAGCAGGTCCGCGAAGTCCGGGACCGAGGCGAACGCGTCGCCCCGCTCCCGGCGGGGGGCGCGGGGCGTGGCCTCGCCGGTGCCCGCTCCGTCCTGTCCCCGGCCCGGAGCGAGCAGGCGTGCCAGCTGGGTCCCGGCCCGCCGGATGCGCGGCTCGAGCGAGTCCCCCGCCCAGTCCTCGGTCGCGGCGTAGACGCCCACCGGCAGCACGAGGGCCTTGAGGTGGGCGAACAGGGGGCGCATGGCGGTGTCGAGCATCAGGGAGTGCCGGGCCGTGCCCCCGGTGGCGGCCACCAGCACCGGCAGGTCCTCCAGCGCGGTCTCGTCGAGGAGGTCGACGAAGGACTTGAACAGTCCCGAGTAGGAGGCCTTGAACGTCGGGGTGGCCGCGATCAGGGCGTCCGCCCCGGCGACCGCCTCCAGTGCCGCCCGCAGCGGCGGACCCGGGAAGCCGGTGAGCAGGTGGTCGGTGATCGCGTGGGCCAGCGGGCGCAGCTCCACGCGCTCGATCCGCACCGGGACCCCGCCGAGGCCGTCGCGGGTCGCCTCGGCGAGACGGTCGGCCAGGAGCCCGGTCGAGGACGCGTCCGACATCCCCGCGGAGACCACCGCGAGGGTGATCGGGCGGACGGCGCCGGGCCCCGACGTCGTCGTGCCGTGGGCGCTCATCGGCGGGCCCCCTCCGTGGCCTGGGCGGCACGGGCCCGCCCGGCGGGCGAGAACTCGGTCCCGCCGGGCACGGGGTCCTGGCCGGCGCGGTGGCGGGCCACCAGGGAGGCGTGGGTCGGGGCCTCGGGCACGTGGGCCGGCTTGAGCGCGGCGAACTCCCGGCGCAGCACGGGGACGACCTCCTCGCCGAGCAGGTCGATCTGCTCCAGGACGGTCTTCAGCGGCAGGCCCGCGTGGTCGATGAGGAACAGCTGGCGCTGGTAGTCGCCGGCGTAGTCGCGGAACGAGAGGGTCTTCTCGATGACCTGCTCGGGGGTGCCGACGGTCAGCGGGGTCTGGGCCGTGAAGTCCTCCAGCGAGGGCCCGTGGCCGTAGACCGGGGCGTTGTCGAAGTAGGGGCGGAACTCGCGCACGGCGTCCTGGGAGTTCCGGCGCATGAACACCTGGCCGCCCAGCCCCACGATCGCCTGGTCGGAGGAGCCGTGGCCGTAGTGCTCGAAGCGCTGCCGGTAGTAGTCCACCATCTGCCGGGTGTGCTCGGCGGGCCAGAAGATGTTGTTGTGGAAGAACCCGTCGCCGTAGTAGGCCGCCTGCTCCGGGATCTCCGGGGAGCGGATGGAGCCGTGCCACACGAAGGGGGGCACGTCGTCGAGCGGGCGCGGGGTCGAGGTGAACCCCTGCAGAGCGGTGCGGAACCGGCCCTGCCAGTCGACGATGTCCTCGCGCCACAGCCGGTGCAGCAGGTTGTAGTGCTCGACCGCCAGCGGGATGCCCTGGCGGATGTCCTTGCCGAACCACGGGTAGACCGGGCCGGTGTTGCCCCGGCCCATCGTGAGGTCGACCCGCCCGCCGGCGAGGTGCTGGAGGTAGGCGTAGTCCTCGGCGATGCGCACCGGGTCGGTCGTGGTGATCAGCGTGGTCGCGGTGGACAGGATCAGCTTCTCCGTGACCGCGGCCAGGTAGGAGAGCAGCGTGGGCGGGTTGCCGGGGGCCACGAAGGGCGGGTTGTGGTGCTGACCCGTGGCGAAGACGTCCAGGCCCACCTCTTCCGCCTTCCGGGCGATCGCGACGGTCGCCTGGATCCGCTCGTGCTCGGTGGGTGCGCGCCCCGTGGTGGGGTCCGGGGTGACGTCCCCGATGGTGAAGATGCCGAACTGCATGGAGTCCTCCTGGTCCGTGGCGGCGTCCGTCCGGACGCCTCGAGCTAGTTCTTCAAATTTGAACTACTCCCTACAAGGGGACGCGGTCCGGGATTATTCCCGGCCGGTCGGCGTTGCCGGGGCCTTCCCGCCCGACGACGGGTGGGTCCGGCCGTTGAGCAGGACGGCGAGAAGGGTCAGGGCTGCCGCGCCTGCCAGGCAGATCAGTGCGATCGGGTAGCCGAGGGACGGGGCGGCCAGGGCCATCAGATAGGGCGCGGCCAGGCCGGTGTAGGTGAGGCTGTAGTACACGGCGACCACCGCACCGAGTTCCTCCGGTGCTGCCAGCTCCTCCACCTCGGTCAGGCCCACGATCATGCACACCCCGTATCCGGCCCCGAGCAGCACAGCGGCGAGCGCCGCGACCAGCAGCCCGGGCCGGGCCGTGGCGAGTGCGGCGACCAGGCACCCGGTGGTGACCACGGCCAGGCCCAACGCCCCCGCACCCGCCCCTCCGGCACCGTTGAGCGCCGACCGCAGGGTCCGCCCCCACGGTTGGACGAAGGCTCCGGCCACCAGGGCGCCGGCGGCCAGGAATCCCGGGAAGGCCAGGTCGAGACCACCGCCGGGCGGGATCGCGTGGGCGGGCAGTGTCGTGAACACCAGCGTGACGCTGCCGAAGACCCACGGCGCCATGGGAACCACCACACCGCGGAACCGGGCCGTGGCGGCCGAGGCCGGCACCGAGCGGGTCCGGGGCGCCTGCCGGTGTACCACGGGTCTGGTCTCGGGGGCACGCGGGAGGAGCACCAGGGCGACCCCGGCCAGCACCAGGTGCACCAGGTAGGGCGCGGTCAGCGGGGCCGGAGCCCACTGGGCGAGCAGGCCGGCGACCAGCGGGCCGGCGCCGAAGCCGGCGGTCAGCGCCAGGGCCGCCCGGCGGGCACCGGCCGCCGGGCCGGCGTCCGTGGAGAGCTCCTTGATCCAGGCCGTGCCGACGCTGAAGACCGTCCCGGACACCACCCCGGTCAGGAAACGCCCGGCGTAGAGCCCGGCCACACCCCACTGTCCGGCGATCAGCACCGCTGTGGCCACCAGGGACAGGGCTGCGAAGACGATCATGAGCCGTCGGCGCCCGTGCACGTCACTGGCCCGCCCACCGGCCAGCAGCCCGGGGATCAGGCCCAGGGCATAGACCCCGAAGACCGCGGTCGCCTCGGCGTCGGCGAGCCCCAGCGTCGACCGGTAGGCCACCAGCAGGGGCACGAACTGATTGGCGCCGTAGCCCACGGCGAACATGGCCAGCGCCGGCCACCACCACGACCCGGTCCGCTCCCCGGCTCCCGACCCGGGGGCGCTCACGCGCTCCCCCGGTGGCCCGGGGCCATGATCTTCGACACCCCGTTCAGCAGCAGCGTCCGGCTCGACGTCCCGGGCAGGGCCGCGCGGCAGGTGGCTTGCTCCACCAGCGCCACGATGTCGCGCACCGGCGAGGACTTGATGCCCGAGAAGCGCTGCGCCACCGGGAACCGCCACGGGGTCTGGGTCATGTGCCGATCCTTTCACCTCCGGCGTCTCCCTCCGGCCACGTCCGGGCCGGAGGGCATGCCGGGTCACGGCCTCTGCGAGCTCTGACCGCCGCACCAGGTCCAGGGGCCGGCGTTCCTTGTCCTGTGCCATTCTGGAGCCGTGGCAGAAGGAGCTCCCGTGGACGGCACGAGGCTGCAGGACGTCGCCATGGAGACGGCCGGCGCGTTGCGGGCGGTGACCCGCACCTTCCCGTTCGGCCCGGAGCACGACGTGTTCAAGGTGGCCGGCAGGGTCTTCCTGGTGGTCACCGAGCTGCGGGGCACGCCCATCGTGACGATGAAGTGCGAACCCCCGCACGCCGAGGCGCTGCGCCAGGAGTTCGGGACGATCACCCCGGGGTACCACATGAACAAGAAGCACTGGATCTCCGTGGCCGCAGGGCCGGGGATCACTGCTGAGCTGGTCGAGGAACTGGTCCTCAACGCCTACGAGCTCGTGGTGGAGGGGATGCCCGCGGCCCGCCGCCCGGTCCTCGGCGCACGTTCCCCCGGGCCCGGTGCCGAGCACGACGGGGCCCGGTAGCAGCCGGCGGACACCGCGACCGGCGATCCGCACGGTCGGTGATGTCGAGAACCCGTGACCGGCTCCGTCCCTGCCGTGCCACCGACCCGCACGGGGGGGGTTGCACCGGTGTCCAGGAGGAACACGATCTCCACGAACCTGCTGCTCATGCACCACCGCGGCACTCCGGCCGCGGTCGACGACGCGCCCGTGGAGCGGTGGATGCCTCTCTCCCCCGCCGCACCGCCGATCTCGAGCCACAGATCCCCGGACGGCGAGTCCTTCAGAAAGCACTCCGGTGAACAGCGACTCGTGCATCACCCGGCCCTGTGTCAGACGGCCAGCCCTTCAGCACGTACCGCATGGCCACCGCCCCCGAGCCGAACTCCAGCCGGTCCACGAGCCTCAGGTCGACATGCCTCGACAGTCCCGCGACCAACGTCGGCCCGTGGCCCGCCAGCCTGGGCTGCACCACGAACTCGTACTCGTCGATCAGTCCCAGCTCCGCCAGCGCCAGCGGGAGCGTCACGCCGTCCGCGAGCAGACCTTGACACGGCTCTCGCTTCAGGCGCCCAATGGCGTCGCCCAGGTTCCCGCGCACGAACTCCGCGTTCCAGTCGACCCGGTCCAGGGTGCTCGGTACCAAGTAACTGGACCACCGGTACCAAATCAGGCTATGTGCCGGCCGTGGGCGACCGGTGCGCCAGGACGTCGACGACACGGGTCCCCACGTCGTCGAACAGGGCGTCAGCGCAACCGAGGAGCGGCGCCGCCTCACGAGGCGCCACGACCACTCGTCCCCGCCCACCGACGCGGAGCCGTCTCACGAGCCGTCGCCCTCCGGCTCAGCGCATCAGGAGGCCCCTCCTCGCCAGGTGCCGCTCGCTCTGCTATAGGTGGAACCTTCACGGAACCAGCGAAGTAGGTGCGTCATCGTCGGGAAGATCCCCGTGGTCAGCGTCGGTCTCGTCGGATCAGCCCTGTCCCGTGAGCCGGCCGGCCTCGTCACCCCAGAGGCCACCGTGCCGCTGGCACATCTGCGCTCGTGATGACGATCGAGGGGGCACCCGGGGGCCGGCCCCGCCCCTGGCGGCCGGTCCTGGGCCTTCTTCTGCTGCTCGGCATGCTGACGGGAGCGCTGGCGCTCCTCGGACCCGGCCTGCGCGCGGGAGACGGCTGGCTGCGGTGGGGCCCGGAGTGCACGGTCGAGACGTCGGACGGAGAGGTCGGACTCGACCGTGACCAGGCGAAGCGGGCCACGACGGCGGTGGCGCTCTCCGCCCGCGGGATGGAGGCGCCGGACACCTCCGGCATCGACGAGGCGGTGCTGGAGCGGCTGGCCGACGGTCCGCCCGGGGACGCCGGTCCGAGCCTGTACTGCCAGGGCTCGGCCGCCGGTGACCTGCCGGAACAGCAGCTGACCGAGACCGGGCTGACCCCGCGCGCCGAGCGGCTTCGCGAGGCGATGACCGAGGTGTTCGGCGACCAGAGCCTGGGCGGCTTCGCCCCCGGTGGCATCGACCAGGGGCACGGAGCGGAGTCGACGCACTACGACGGCCGCGCCGTCGACGTCTTCTTCCGCCCGGTGACCGAGGAGAATCGGCGTGCGGGGTGGCTGCTGGCCCACTGGTTGGTCGCTCATGCCGAGGACCTGGACGTCCAGTACGTCATCTTCGACGACCGGTTCTGGAGTGCCCACAGCTCGCGAGGGCACTGGCGGGACTACGACGCCCCGGAGCCCGGCAACGAGATCCTGCGTCACCTCGACCACGTGCACGTGGACGTGCTGCGCGGAGGTCGTGACTGACGAACTGTCCGCGGCCTCCACCGGTGGAACATCCGCCGTGACCAGGAACAGCAGAACAGGTGACGGGAGTGTGACCACCGACGACGCCGCCTGGCCCTGGAAGCTGCCCGGCATCCGGGGGTCAGTATTCACGGCGTTGGCGACAACCGACGTGGAAGCCGGGACTACACTCAGTACGCACCGACGCACGCAAGGATCAACCCGGCGACTGCCACGAATTGCTTCAAGGGACGACATGTGATGACCGACCGCAGCACGGAAGACAGCAGCACGGAGGACACGGGACCGAAACTGCTCTCGGGAGGCAACCCGCAAGTCCCCAAGGGCGAGGGCGACGGCCCCGTGCAGGCCTACATCGCGGCGATGCCAGGATGGAAACAGGCCGTGGGGCAACGCCTCGACGAGCTGATCGTGCGCACGGTTCCCGAGGTGCACAAGGCCGTGAAGTGGAACCAGCCGTTCTACGGCCTCGAGCACGAGGGCTGGTTCCTCGCCTTCCGCTGCTACACGAACTACGTGCAGGTGCAGTTCTTCAGGGGATCCTCGCTGGATCCGGTGCCACCCAAGGCATCCAAGCACGAGGAGGTCCGCTACCTCGACATCCGCGAGACCGATGAACTGGATACGGACCAGCTGCGGTCCTGGATCGAGCAGGCCGGCCGGCTGCCCGGCGAGAAGATGTGACCACGTTGCTGGGCCGGCCTGACCCCTGGGCCCAGCCACCGTCGAGCACGTCGGCAACCGTCCCCTCGGCCGCCCCGGGGCACCGGCTCGAGAGGACTCGCACCGTGACATCGTGGACGTCTTGCCTGGGGACCCATTGATCCTGTCACCTCCTGGCTGCCCCGCACGTCCGTGACCGGGATCGGCCGTCAGCCCATTGCCTCCCCGTTCTGCTGCTCCGGCACGCCCGATCGTCCCGTCAGGCGCCTCGTCATGTCTGCACCCACACCTTCCACGTGCCCGGGGTGGGGGCGGACAATCCCACCATGACGACTCTCACGCCCTGCCTGTGGTTCGACACCGAAGCCCAGGACGCAGCGAACTTCTACATCTCGGTGTTCCCCAACTCAAGGATCACCGACATCACGCACTACGGCGAGGCCGGGCCGCGGCCGGCGGACATGGTGCTGACGGTCGAGTTCGAGCTCGACGGCCATCCGTTCACCGCCCTCAACGGCGGACCCGAGTTCAGCTTCACCGAGGCCGTGTCGTTCCAGATCGACTGCGCCGATCAGGCGGAGGTGGACCGGTACTGGGACGCCCTCACCGCCGACGGTGGTCAGGAGGACATGTGCGGGTGGCTCAAGGACAAGTACGGACTGTCCTGGCAGGTCGTACCCCGACGGCTCGTCGAGCTGCTGGCCGACCCCGACCCGGAACGGGCGCAGCGGGCGATGGCCGCCATGATGCCGATGCGCAAGATCATCGTCGCGGACCTGGAAGCCGCCGCCGACGCCTCCTGAGGAGTGTCGAACGCTCTCGGCACCGGCCGGCCGAGCCTCGGCGGGCGCCGTCGGCGGACGCGGCAAATGGCCCCGATGACGGCCAGGACCTGACCTCATCCGCCTGCGACAGGCTCAGGGCTGGATGTGAGACGCGGACGGCCACGGTGACCGGACACGCCGCAGCCGCCGGAAACCCGGGGCCGACGTCGTCCGCGTGCGAGGGATTGACGCCAGAATCCCGTCGCGACAAGATGGTGCACCGCGGATCTCGCGGGAGCCCAGCGAAGGATCACACCATGGGAATCATCCAGGTCAACCTCTTTCTCACCCTCGACGGCGTCTACCAGGCGCCGGGCGGACCCGACGAGGACCGTGAGGGCGGCTTCGAATTCGGCGGCTGGCAAGGGGCCTACTTCGACGACGCCTCGGGCGAGACGATCGGCGCGGAGATCGAGCACCTCGATGCGCTGCTGCTCGGTCGCAAGACCTACGACATCTTCGCCGGCTACTGGCCGGCCCACGGCGACGACGACCCCGTCGCCGCGAAGTTCAACGCGGTGCCGAAGTTCGTGGCGTCGCGCACGCTGACCGACCCGGCGTGGGAGGGAACCACGGTGCTGACGGACGTCGCCACCGAGGTGCGCGCGCTCAAGGACCGGTTCGACCAGGTCCACCTCTTCGGCAGCGGTGACCTCGTGACAACCCTGCTGCGGGAAGACCTCGTCGACCGGCTGAACCTCCTCCTCTATCCCCTGGTCCTGGGCTCGGGCAAGCGCATTTTCCGCGACGGCGCCGCACCGGCCGCCTTCAGACTGGTGAGGCCGCCGCAGTCGTTCCCCAAGGGAGCGATCTCGCTCGTCTACGAACGGGCCGGCACCCCGGTCACCGGCGTCGACATCTCGCAGCTGTCGCAGTAGGCGACGGTCGACCTCGCCGCGCGGCGGCCCGCGTGACGCCTGGAAGGTTCCGGTGTCCGCGGGCCGCTGGTCGCCGAGGTGGCGCTAGACGGTGATGCCGAACGCCCAGGGAACCACGGTGTACAGCGCCACCACGATCAGCCCCAGTGAGATCAGATTGAGCCAGATGCCTGCGCGGACCATCTGCTTGATGGAGACTTCGCCGGACCCGAAGGCCACCGCATTGGACGGGGTGGCGACCGGGAGCATGTATGCCGAGCAGACAGCCAGGGTCATGGCGATGGTCATCAGGAGAGGGTCGATCCCGAGACCCACGGCCACCGCGCCCATGATCGGGAAGAAGGCCGCGGCCGTCGCAGTGTTGGACGTCAACTCCGTCAGGCCCAGGCCCACGACAGCCGCGACCAAGATGATCACGATGGGTGGCAGACCCGTCAGGCCGCCCACCTGGTTGCCGATCCACTGGGACAGCCCGGTCGCCGTGAACATGGCCGAGAGGCTCAGACCGCCGCCGAAGAGCAGAAGAAGGCCCCACGGGATTTCTTTGGCGGCGCTCCAGCCGAGAAGCGGCGCGCCGTCCTTGTCCGTGGAGCGCTTCTCGGCCGGAATCAGGAAGGTGAGGATGCCCGCACCCATGGCGACCTGGGTGTCGGAGATCTCACCGAGGAACGGCAGCGTCCGCGCAACCGCGGGAATGCTCGCAATGAAAGGCACAGCCACCCAGAAGAAGATGGCCAGCAGGAAAATAGCGGCCACGCGACGTTCCGGGGTCGACATCGGACCCAGTTTGGCCAGTTCCGCACGGATCAGCTGGGCACCGCCGGGAATGGCTTCGAGCCGCGTGCGAAAGACCAACTTGGTGAGCACCACCCAAGCGGTGGCCAGCATCACCAAGGAGATGGGCACCCCCACCAGCATCCACTGCCCGAACTCCATGTCAAAGTTCTGCTCGGAGCTCAGGTAGGCCTTCATCAGCGCCATCGGCGGCTGGCCGATCAGAGTGGCCATGGATCCGATGGTCACGCCGTAGCCGATTCCGAGCATCATGGACGCGGAGAACTTGGCGTCCACGGCGTTACGGTCGAGGTTGCGCACCAGGTGGAGGATGGACACCCCGATCGGCACCATGATCACGGCGGTTGCGGTGTTGGAAATCCAAGCAGACATGAACGCCGAGGCCAGCATGAGGCCGAAGACCATCTGGGCCGGCCTGGTGCCCACAGCCCGGATGGTCAGCAGTGCGACACGGCGGTGCAAGTTGCTCTTCTCCGTGGCCAGGCCGAGGATGACGCCGCCCATGACCAGGAAGACCACTGGATTGGCGTAGGGAGCGGCCACCTCCGACATGGAGGCCATGCCGAACAGGGGGAACAGCACCAGGGGGAGGAGCGAGGTCACCGGAATGGGCGCCGCCTCGGTCATCCACCAGATGGCCATCCACAGTGCGCAACCCGCCACAGCTCGACCTTCGAAGGACAGCGTGTCCGGAAGGACGAAGGCCAGAAGGGCCCCCACGAGCGGACCGGCCGCGAGCGCCCACCAGTTGCGCTTGCCTTTGACGTCGAAAGCATCGGCTTTTTCAGCCACGTCCCCCATTGCGTCTCTGGCCGGCAAGGTCTCGGGCCTGGTGTCCTCTTGAGCTCCAGGCGGATACGACACTGACATGGGTTCCCTTCGAAGTCTGAATAGCGCAGATCACAACGTTCCCC
Organism: Kocuria rhizosphaerae; assembly: GCF_044462265.1. Lineage (NCBI taxonomy): Bacteria > Bacillati > Actinomycetota > Actinomycetes > Micrococcales > Micrococcaceae > Kocuria > Kocuria rhizosphaerae. The sequence goes on along the minus strand of NZ_JBISWL010000027.1, from coordinate 26,600 downwards.
TCGACCCTAGAGCAATATTGGTTCAGGATGGGCGCACAACAGCGCATTATTCATATGTAACACGTTTCGATCATTATCCGGATCGGCTCGGACGCCATGATATGCGTTCACAGAAGCTGTAGCCCCGGGGTGTCAGGTGGGCACCGGCCGGAAGCCTTGGAGTCCACGGATCCATGGGCCGCTCTCGACGCACGCTCACGACGACTCAGTCGACGGAATCAGCAAGCCCGCTCGGGACATCGGCGATGTCGACGCCTGCGTCCCATCCCGGTCACCTGCCAGGCGGCGAGGCGGGTCCGGTGTTGGCGGGGCGAAGCACTCCGTGTCGTCACGGACGCTGGGGTTGAGGGGGCGGCGGTCCGCGCCCGTCGGCTCGGCCCAGAACGGTCAGTGAGCGCCGGCCTTCCGCCGCGTGGGCTCCGCGCGATGCGCTGGACCAGTGAGTCGGTGCCACTCGGCGTGCTTCGACGAGCACGACCCAGCCCGGCGATCGCCCCGATCACGCGGCAGCTACAGCCTCGACTTCGAAGAGCCATGAGAAGAAGAGCCATGAGAATGAGGGCCCGGTCGCCTCAGCGACCGGGCCCTCAACCGTCGGACACGCTGGCGGATCCTGCCGTCAGGGTTACTGTCACCGTGCCTAGAGCATGTCTCCCAATAGGGCTTTGAGCCAGACGGTGATGGCCCGCAGCACGGCTCCGCCCCGGTAGGTCAGCGCGAGCTTGTCGTAGCGCGTCGCGAGCCCGCGCCACTGCTTGAAGACGTTGAACGAGCGTTCGACGACGTTGCGGCCCTTGTAGTCCTCCAGGTCGAAGGACGGCGGCCGGCCGCCCATGGATCCCCGGCGCTTCCGGTGGCCTTGCTGGTCGGCCGGCTCGGGGATCACGGCGGTGATGCCCCGGGCCCTCAGCCGGGAGCGGATGGCGCGGGAGGAGTAGGCCTTGTCCCCGCGCAGCCGCCCGGGCCGGGTCCGGGGACGGCCCGGTCCGTCACGGGCCACCCGCAGGTGGCGCATGAGGTGGGGGAACATCGGGGCGTCCCCGGCCTGACCGGGGCCCACGAGCACCACCATGGGCCCTCCGGTGCCGTCGACCAGACAGTGGATCTTCGTCGAGAGCCCGCCGCGGGAGCGGCCCACCGCGTGATCAGCCGGCTCGATGGACAGATTCGTGTAGTTCCATCCCGCCCCCTGTGTCCCGGGCGAAGTTGGTCGCGTGCTGATGGGCCCGATTGATCGTCGAGTCCAACGACACCGCCCAGTCGATGAGGCCGACCTTGTCGGCGTCGGTCAGCAGCGCAGCCAGGATCCGATCCCAGGTCCCATCGGCGCTGTAGCGCCGATGCCTCTTCCACACCGTCTGCCAGGGCCCGAACCGCTCGGGGACGTCGCGCCAGGCGATCCCGCACCGGTACCGGTAGAGGATGCCCTCCACCACGGGACGGTCGTCACGGAACGGCCGCCCCCTCCTGCCCTCGGAGGACGGCAGGAGGGGGCGGATCCGCTCCCACTGGTCATCGGTGAGCACAGCCGTACGAGACATGCTCCCAGCGTCGCAGAACCGTTCACGCAATTAAAGAGACATGCCCTAGTCGGCACAAAGCGCCCGGTCGCCGCCGATCGGGTCACCGTGCGCTTGTTGCCAGCGCCCGAGCCCACGACCTCACGGGTCGTCTTGCCCGGCCATCGAGACGCGGTCGCCTTGCTGACAAATCGTCTTGCGCCAGCACTGCCATTGACACTACGTGCCACCCGCACCGGATCCTGGGGTCCGGCCAGGCACTCACCTCACGTTCTGATCCCTCGTCGACGCTTGGGCCAACTACGCGGCCATTGGCGAACTCGATTGTGAGATGTCAGTCCATTTGTCAAAGTGTGTGCTCAGGCCTCCCGCATGATTCCGCGGTTTTCGCTAATGCGAACGGAGTCCAGTATTTCAATCTACTTGTCACCGTCTGTCCACAGGGTGGCCCCTTGATGCTCCGAGTCTCACGCGGCCCCGCTTCCATGCGTTCAAGCTTGAGGGCGCGCTTGGATGGAATGGTGTCAACATCGGACCGCACCAATGACCCGCTCGCTGTTCAACTGCACCTCATGCAAGAGCCTTGCCCTCCGCCGGGCTCGGTCTGATGCACCTACGTGGATTGACAACCCTATGGGAGCGGCTTGCAATGTGGCCAAGCGGGGCATCGACGCGCAGCCTATTGAAGGGCGCGTCGGGGTCGCTGACGGTTCGGTCGGCAGATTGATCTAGGGGACCTGATGTCAGCGTGACCTCATCGATTCCTTGACGACCTTGTCGAAGCAGTCATCGAGGTAAGGGAAGAAGTCGAACATCAGGTTGCGTGCATCGATTTTTATGTTGTCCTTGTGCCACTGGCTGTACGCCACCACACCGTTCGGATTTCCCATCTGCTCCCTGAGGTCAAAGCGCGCCCACTCATGGGGCGCTCCTTGTCCTCCGCGCGAGGGATGCAACGTCGTAGGCGGGTAGTAGTAGAACGTGCCGCTCTGCCCGATGGCGAAGCGGTCGTCAAGCTTCCAACCGTCCTCATCAACCCCCTGGAGCGGTGCAGTCCGGACGTACAGCCGGACGAACTCGTCCCTCATGAGTGAGACGTTCTTGTTGAGGCGCCCCTCGCTGTTTGCGATGGTCTCCTGCATCTTTGCTCGATCTCCCTTTCGATCCCGGTCACGTCGTTCGGCTGCGGCGGCCTGCTGCTCCAACAGCTCATCGACCTTCTGACGGTATGGGTTCGTCTCATGTGAAGTCATGGTTCAAGCGTACGGTTCCGACTACATGCCGCCGCTGACGACCCGTGCGACACGCGTGTCCGCTCACGCCGCTAAAGTCGATGCAGATGCAACCGTCGAACTTAGATTAGAAAGGTGCCGCGTGTATCCCTCCATTGAAACATCGGTTCAAAAGATCTTCGACGCCGACTGGAACATCACTCGAGGCATCGTAGTGCCAAAATCCGAAGACGTCGTGATGGAGAATGGCGGACGCCTCTTAGACGCAACCTACCTGTACGCAGATCTAGCTGGCTCAAGCAAGCTCGCTCACTCAGTCGATAAGGTGATCACCGCTACGATCATTCGGGCGTACATCAATACAGCCTCCCGAATATTGAAGGAGCTAGACGGCTCCATCAGAAGTTTTGACGGGGACCGGGTCATGGCTGTCTTCATGGGTGAGGGAAAGAACGATATGGCTGTCCGTGCAGCCTTCGCAATCAATTGGGCAGTGTCCAAGGTGATTGAACCAGCCATTAACGCCAAATGGCCCGAAGTTAGTCGGGTGTACAACATTGATCATGGGATTGGAATTGACACTGGAGAAGCACTGATTGTCCGCGGCGGAGTGCGCATCGACAACGATCTGATATCCATAGGCGATGCGCCGAACGATGCTGCCAGACTGAGCGACTATAGGCGGTACTCCATCAACATCACCAAAGCTGTGCACGACGATCTACATGATTTGCATCGCTCTTACGGCGATCTCAAGTTTTGGAACTCTAGTATGGGCTGCGAGGCTCTCGGATTTCATACCGTGACTTACCACAGCAACGTTGAATGGGGCCTTCAGTGAATGCCTCGATCGAAAACGCCTGGCAGATCCACTCCGCTCAGATGGACTGGACCGGCAAGGTAGATGCCAAGGCTGGCTTCGCGGTGGCTCTGGACTCGGCTGCCATCGCCACACTCGTGGCTTTGTCCGGGCAAAACATGATCTTCGCAAACATGGGTGATACCTGGGCTTGGCTTCCCTACTGGGCCAGCGTTGTGCTGTTCATCGTCGGCGGCTTCTTGGCCCTTTGGGCAGTGGCACCGTCTCTGCGATGGCGTCAGATGAAGGCAGAGCGCCAGGAGAATTTCGTCTTCTTCGGACACGCAAAAGGCTGGCAACCGGAGTTCCTTGATGCTGCCCTTAGGACCGACGACGTCTCGCTTGTTCTGTCCCGGCAGATCGTGGCCATGGCTGGTATCGCTTGGAAGAAGCACCTCAAGGTGGGTTGGTCTCTCTGGCTGATCGGAGCTGGTGTCTTGTCGCTGTTCATCGCCGCACTCATATCGGCCAACAGTTCGGGGCAGCCATACCCATGAGAACGAGTGCATTACGGGTAGTCGGGGGGCCAGTGTGGTCGCCTTGGTCGCAATCGGATGCGGCGACAGCGATGGGGAAGCAACAGCTGGCGAACCAACGGCGACGGCAAGCCCTGCATTATCACCCGAGTCGAGCCCCCGGGTTTATACGTTCCCGGACACGTGATCGCCAACGCCCACCATGGAGTCCAGCGAGCCAGTGGCTCCAGCGCCATTCTCTTCCACTAGGCCGGCGACATCCCCGCCAACGGGGCCACAGTATTCACCCCACCCAAGTCCACTGAGCCAACGCCTTTTCTAGCGGGGCAAACAGGTCAACGGCTGGCTCTCGACTTTGTGAATGAACTGAACAAGTGGTTTGGGTCGGGGATATACGGCCCATTCGCGTGGAAGAAGGCGGATTCGCCCGAGGATGAGGCAGCCAACCAGGAATTAGTGAGAGGCACCGCTGAAGCCCTCTCCCCTGAGTACATCGACGCGCTTCTCATCCCCGAGTCGATAACATAGAGCATGACGGCAACAAGTACCTCTCTACTGACGACTTCATCGGCCTTCATGAGCGGACGCTCTACCGACTGGCCAGCGAAGGCACTCACACGACGTATATCGTCGATGATTGTGTCCAGCGCACATACGAGCTCTGGGACCAACAAGGAGGTAAAGATCAGCGCACACTTACCATCCCTGTTGAACTAATCACTGAGCCGAACGACCCTGACGTTCCCAGTGACATCAAGCCGATCGCCGTCACCTTCGAGCGGGAGGGACTGCCGCACGAATTGGTGACACCTTGACCTATCGGTGCGGCAATTGCCATTCCCGCAGCTGGATGAGGCTACCTGCCCCGGTAGCCCCATCCTTCACTGCTCCATCATGAATAACGCGCAGCAAGCCGTCGGAATGTTAGCGGCTTAAGATGGCGGGACGGATGGGAGGTCTTTGCCGAACTCCTGCTCTGCGGTTTCACAGCTCCAGATGGAGAACCCGGCTCGTTGTGCCAGGCGCGTCCATACCGGGGGGATCTCGGTAGGACCCACGACGACGAGGACACCAGCCAGGGACGCAACCTTGGAGTCCACGTACCACGGCGTTTGTGCGGCCATGTGCTCCCTGTGGTGCTCGAGCTGCTCCAGAAGCTGTCCTGTCCCGAGGCGAAGTTGTGCCGACATGTCATCGCTCACGGTCTTGACCTCGACGTTCACCAGCACATCGTTGACGAGGAAAGCCACATCCTGGCCGACATCCCAGACGCCTGTGCAGTAGCCCGCGGCTTGAACGACACCGCGCAGGCGCCCGACGGCCTTATGATGACGTGCCGTGGCCTCGTCCCGGGACTGCGAATCCACCCAGGCGGCAGGGATGGGCTCGGAGGGAGCCTCCGGCGTGTTACCGGGGGTGAAGTTAGTGAGTCGTCCTGCACGGCCAGGCACCGTGCCGTCTCCGTTGTCGACTCGGGCGGGTTGGGGTGACGTTGCGGATGGCTGAGGCGAAGCAGGAGGAGCCTCTCCCGACTCGCCACCCACACTCTGCGCCGGCGACTCGTCGGGTTCAACGCCATCCTGGTCCTCCGGGGTGAAGTACCGATTCACTTCCTCGGTGAGGCGAAGCAGAGTAGCGGGTTTTTGGGAGTCTTTCAGGTCGGATGACACCTTGCCGAGCTTGTGTGCGAGTGGCCAGAAGCCCTCGCCGACCACTTGCCCATTCTTCTTTTTTTGTTTCCACACCAAGGCGCTAAGCATGATCTCGTCATACTCTTTGAAGGATCTCTCCGAAATGTCTGCCAACAACGAACTAAGCTCGGCCATCTCTTCCGGGAGACGAAACTTTCGGCGAACATTAGCTTTTACGCAAGTTCCTTGATTGAACTCTTCGTAGGTTGTCCTCCGGATGGCGTCGCCCACAGGCCCCTTCCGTCGTGAAACTGATATTAGGAAGCGTTCACCCTCTTCCCTTAGACTTTTGTCCCGCTCCTCATTTCGTCCGTACATGCCCCCGCCTTTCTCATTGTGCAGTGATTTCCGTCAATCGCACTCGAAGTCACACCGTCTGACCCAAATGCGATTTCAACGCCGTGGGGTGGGTTTCTTCACCGCATTCGCCCCGTAGTAGGCGGGTGCGGACTGTCGACCGAAAGGCGCATCGTAACCGATCCCCCGCCAGGCTCGCGTGCAATCGCTAACATCAACCTATCGACAAGTTTCCGCACCGGGACGAAAACGCCAAGTACGTGACGCCGGAGGACGCTACCTCGCCCTGAGATGCCGCTCACTGCTCGCCATTGCCTAGGCAAACACGACGTCTCTCTGGTCCCTTGCCCAAAGGACACCTACCGCTCATGCGAGGGAACCAAGGCTCCCCCTTGCGTCACAAATCGCAGGCGTCGGTGTACCGAGGGCGTCTCCGACGTGAGCTGATGCCGTCGTAAGCCCGTATCACCTGGGTCGGTCGCCAAGCACATTCTTTGCAGTAGCTACCAGGTGGTATTCCTATGACGGTACTCATCCGTTGCGCCAGCTACCGAGAAATTGGAAGTGATTCCCGCTTCCTGGCACTGTGCGGTGGGCAGCGCTGAAGTGTGCCGCAACAGTAGATGACGGTCATGAATCCGTGCAGCGTCGGACACGACCGCCTGGATGGTGCCCATCCCCACTGAGCAGAGATATCCCGCCTCCAACACCTGTGGTCGCCTTGCAGGTTTGGGGCCACGTCCTAGAAAGGAGGAACGCTCATGTTTCTCGTCGACGGCAAGCTGCACTGGAGCGCATCCGACCTCACCGCCGCAACGGGGTGCGAGTACGCCCTCCTGCGGTCCCTCGACTACAAGCTTGGCCGGGCCGATGCCATCGAGGAGAAGAAGAACTCATTCCTGCAGCACCTCGGCAGGCTTGGTGACCGGCACGAGGCTCGGCTGCTGGAGGATCTGCAGAGGGAGCGCAACGTTGCTGTGCTAGATCACATCAAGCCGCCGTACACGATGGTCAAGGTTGGGGCGGCGGCCCAGGCGACACATGACGCTTTCTTAGACGAGCCAGATGTGATCTATCAGACGGCCTTCTTCGACGGTGAGTTTTTCGGGTACGCCGACTTCATCGAACGCGCAGACGACGGCTGGGTGGTGTGCGATGCCAAGCTCGCGCGCTCGGCTAAACCGAAGGCCTTGCTTCAGCTCGGGGCGTATGCCCACCAGATCCAGCGGATGGGCCTGCCCCTGTCCTCGACCGTGTCGCTGCTGCTCGGTAACGGCGAGCGAGCCGACTTCCGAGTCTCCGACGTCCTACCGGTGTTCCTTGAGCGGCGCGAGCAACTCCGCCACTTGCTTTCCTCACACCAGGCCGGAGGCGTGGCTGTCACGTGGGGCGATGAACGGCTCATTGCCTGTGGCAAGTGTCCTGAGTGCCATGCCTCCGCCTCCGCGGCCAACGACCTCATCGGCGTGGCCGGGATGCGGATGGAGCAGCGCCGTAAGCTGCACGCGGCAGAGCCGGCCATCCGAACGATCGCGGATCTTGCGGCTTCGACGGCGAGGCCGACCGGGATGGTGCAGGCGACATTTGAGAAGCTGCGCGCGCAGGCGGGGCTGCAGTGGAAGCAGATGCAGGCTGCGGATGGGTCGGTTGCGTTCGAGTTGACCGATACCGCGTCCACAATGCTCGCGCTGCTTCCGGCGCCCTCCGAGGGGGACCTGTTCTTCGACTTCGAGGGTGACCCGCTCTACGACGAAGGCGACCTCAGCCGCGTCGGGCTCGAATACCTTTGGGGTGTCCTTGATCCCGCGGAGAAGTACGCGGCGATATGGGCGCATAACTCGACTGAAGAGCGCGAGGCGTTCATCTCTTTCATGGATATCGTTGCCGAGCGCCGGGCGCAGCATCCGGACATGCACATCTACCACTACGCCTCGTACGAGACGACCGCACTCAAACGGCTCGCGATGCGGTACCAGACTAAGGAGAAGGCACTCGACGATCTGCTCCGCTCCGAGGTGTTCGTCGATCTCTACGCAACCGTGCGCGGTTCGGTGCGGGTGGGGCAACCGTCGTACAGCATCAAGAAACTAGAACCGCTCTACATGGGTGACCAGCTGCGCCCCGACGACGATGACGCCGTCGGTGACGGCGGCGCATCCGTGGTCGCCTACCACGAGCACCGCCAACTGCAGGACCACGATCCCGCAGCCGCCGAGGCACGGCTGGTGTCCCTGGCTGACTACAACCAGTACGACTGTCTCTCGACACTCCGCCTGCGGGACTGGCTCCTCGAGCGCGCAGTCGAGGCGGGCGTTGACGACCAGATCGTCCCCCGCATTAAGAACATCCAGGGCGAGGAGCTCTCCGACGAGGATCCGCTCTTCCGCAACCTCATGGCGAAGTCCGGTCCGGCGCAGCGGTCCCAGCGCACGCCGGAAGAACAGACATTCGCCATGTTGGCGACGTCCCTCGACTACTACCGCCGCGAACACAAGCCGTATTGGTGGGAACACTACGAACGCCTCGGACATATGGTCGATGACTGGCACGACTACCGCGACGTGTACGTCGTCGAGTCGGCCACCATCGTTGAGGATTGGGCTGTCCCCGGGGGACGTGCCAAGAACGCACGCCGGGTTCTCTGGCTGGTCGGCGACTGGACACCGGGCAGCAAGGCCGACTCAAGGGCCCAAATCGTCTACCCGACACCGGCACTGACTGGGTCGTTCGTGTCCGATGGAGTGCCCTACGTCGTCGCGCCTAGCTCCGCTGTCGTGAGCGACCTCGAGGACCCGCGCGTCGTCCTTCTCACAGAGAGTCGAAACCCCGGCGGCATTTCCAGCGACCTCCCGGCCGCACTGGTACCCGGAACACCGCCCAAAACCACGAACATTGAGGCAGCGATCAGAGAAGTCGCTTGCGAGGCCGCGGCGGCGTCGTCACTACCCAACTGCGGCGTCCTCGACATCCTTGCGCAACGGGCACCGCGGCTCAGCGCGAACGATACGCTGCCCGTGACGGCTTCTACTGATGAGAGCGTCGTCGCCGCGCTCATCGGCATGAATGACTCGTATGTCGCAATCCAGGGCCCACCCGGCACCGGTAAGACCCACACGGGAGCGCACGTCGTCAAGGAACTCGTCGACAAGTACCACTGGCGCATCGGAGTCGTCGCCCAGTCCCATGCCGTGGTCGAGAACATGCTCGGCGGCATCGTGGAGGCCGGACTCGATGCCTCTCTCGTTGGTAAGGACAAGGTCCAGAGTGAGAGCCCCACCTGGACTGCGCTAAAGAACGTGCCGAAGTATCTTTCCGAGCATGTCGCGACCGGGTGCGTCATCGGCGGGACGGTGTGGGACTTCGCCAACGAGAACACTATTGCCCGTCGCAGCTTGGATCTGCTGGTCGTCGACGAGGCAGGCCAGTTCTCACTCGCAGCAACCATCGGTGCATCCGTTGCCGCGCAGCGGTTGCTCTTGCTGGGTGACCCCCAGCAGCTGCCGCAGGTAAGTCAAGCGGTGCACGCGGAGCCGGTCAACGAGTCCGCTCTCGGCTGGCTCATGGACGGCCACGACACCATTCCGGCCGAGTTCGGGTACTTCCTCGGAGAGTCCTACCGGATGCACCCTGACCTCTGCGCCAAGGTCTCGACCCTTTCCTACGACGGACGTCTTTATTCAGCGCCGCCCGCAGCAGGGCGCTGTCTCGACGGCGTCGAGCCGGGGCTCCATGTCGTGTGCCTCGACCACACCGGAAACCGCACGGAATCCGAGGAGGAGGCGGCGGAGGTTGTGGCCCAGGTCAGGGCCTTCCTTGGCAAGACCTGGACTGACCCGGACACATTGGCAGCCCCAAGGCTGATCGAACAGCACGATTTCCTCGTCGTCGCCCCCTACAACGCCCAGGTGGAGCTCATCCAGCGCGCGCTTAAGGCCGCGGATCTGAGTGACGTGCGCGTCGGCACCGTCGACAAGTTCCAGGGGCAGGAGGCGCCTGTAGCCATCGTTTCGATGACCGCCTCGTCGTATGGCGACGTACCCCGCGGCATGGGTTTCCTGCTCAACAGGAATCGGGTCAACGTGGCTGTCTCTCGAGCGAAATGGCGGGCAGTTCTCATCCGCTCCAAAGCACTGACTTCGTTCATGCCCAGTAGCGCTCATGGAGTTCTCGAACTTGGCGCCTTCATCGGTCTTTGCCGCACCACAGAACAATTCGACTGACGCGAGGAAAGCGGCGAGAGCGGGAAGAAGAACGGTAACCGATGAGGTCAGGGCCGACACGAATGCCACCTCGCATCCGACTGGCACGAAGAAGCGCACGGTGAGCGACAAGTCCGTGTACTGGAAGCTGACGCAGGCCGGAAATGACTACCTGGTCTCGCTCCGCGCCATGCCGAGCAGCGTCATCAAGGTGAGCTAGGGCCAAGCGTCTGTCGCCAGAGACGGGGACAATGGTGCCGTGAGCGGATTTGAGTTTCTCGATGGAGTATTGTCCGACGCCCCAAGGGTGCCGGTGAAGGTGTCCTCACGGTCGTTCCGGAGCGCCATCGAAGAAGCGTTCATCCAAACCTACACACGACGCGATCTCGAGACTGTGCTGGCCGAGGAGCTTCAGCTGCCATGGTTGATAGCCGACTGCAAGCCAGTCGACGAGGAGAACAAGCGCGACGTCATCCGGGGATACACGGGGGGCTGGGACCTTCCCCGACTCGTGGCCCTGGCGCGCCGCATGGTCGCCGAGCTCGAGGTGACTGGTGGGCTGCTCGAAAATCTGACTGCGTTACTCGCCGAATACGACCGCGGCGGAGGAGTTGGCACGCCGGCCAAGAACCTGATTTTCGCGGCGAAGGGCCCCAAGCCCGAGCTTGTGCTCAGTGATGCCGTCAACAATGACATCGCAATCGTCCGCAACGGCGAGTTCTGCCTCGTCTACGACCAGCCGATCCCGGCTGACGGCCTGACGTACAGCAATCTAATTCAGTGGTGGCGAGAGCGGCAGGGCTTCGCCGACGATGTGCCACCGCGGGCTGTCGGCCTGGACCTGCACAATCGCCTGCGGGCCTCCCTGGGCGACAACCCTGTCGAGCTCCTCGTCTTCGACACCTACGCGAGGCGTTACAAGGACAGCCAGTTCGACATCCCGGCTCTGATCCCCCAGGTCTACCTGCACTTCGATCCCGCGACCCAGTTGGCCCGGCGTGCTGTCGGCCAGAGCGGGAGCCCGTTGGCAAGGCAACGGATGGACTTCCTCATCCTTTTCTCTAGCAGGCATCGCGTGGTCCTCGAGGTCGACGGGAAACAGCACTACGCGAACGGCGATACCGCGAGCCCGACCCTCTACAGCGAGATGGTTGCCGAAGACCGCCGGCTCAGGCTCTCCGGCTACGAGGTCTACCGGTTTGGCGGAGCCGAGCTGATGCAGAAGGGTGCAGACACGATGGTTGCCGAGTTCTTCGACCAGCTGGCCGAGCGCATGCGCTGAGCCTGGATTCGCCGACGTGGATTTTCCGGTGATCTGATCGGAAACTGGGCGGCTTTTTTCGGATTTGGGCGTGCAGGGTTCGCCGGTCTACCCGGCTTTTCCACTTGAGGGTCCTGGCTCCCGGTCAGGAGGCAGGAGGCGACCGGGTCGAGCTGGCGGACGTGACCGAAGGTGTAGGCCCGCAGGTGCGTGCCCAGCGTGGTCGGGGCACGACTCGCGGACATCAGCCGTCCCATGCCCCCGTGCCGGAGCAGGCCCATGTCGGTGATGCTGTCCGCCCTGGCGACCATGCCCGCCGCCAGTGCTGGGACCTTCACGGGCGCGTCCGCCCCGGCCGGGCCCGACACGGTGAGGTGGTCTGCGATCAACTCGTGCAGCCCGGCCTCCTCGGTCAGGGCCATCACCGGGAGAAGCCCTGCGGTGGACACGAGGTTTGGGTCATCGAAATCAGCGGAAACGCTGCGAGAACCTCGCGCTACTGGGTGCTCCTGTTGCTCAGCGGATCGGAACCTTAGAAAAGTCCCATCCTCACTGTTCACAGGAGCATTCGTCTGTCAGGACCCACCCACAGCGCCCCTCGACTTCGGCGCATCCAGGCTCAGCACGGCATAACGATCGAAGGATGATCTGCGCATGGGGCGGCTCTCTCCCGAAGCAGCGGGGCGACACTGTGCCTATGGGGTCGCGCCATAATGCAGCCGACCCCTCGTCGAGTTCCTTGTCGCAGTCCGGCTTCAGACGAGAACCGCTTCCCGAGGGTGACCGGTGGTGAGCCCCGAGGTCGCGTCCTCGCCACGATTCCATCCGCCAGCCACGGCTCTGACAGCCTCCACGGCTCACCGGACCGAGACCGACGGCTCACCAGCAAGGATCGACCATGAACACCACCTCACGGCGGGTTGCCGTGGCCGTGGCCGTCGCCGTCCTCGTCGCCGCCACCGCACCGACCGCAGCAGGCTCCCCAGCCGTCCCGCCGGCCTAGGTGCCCTGGCCACCCAGCACGCACGGCCGGTTCCTCCCGTATCCATACAACGTCAACATCAACGACACCTACCCGGCCTGCGGCTCGCACATCCACGTCAGCCCCGGCGATATGTTCGACATCCAGTACCGCGCCCTGGTCAACGACATCGGCGAGACTGTGGTCGAGTACCGCGGCGACCTCACCCTCGACGTCAACCTGCTCGCCTCCGCGGGGGCCTCGGTCGAGGAGGCATATCTCGACGAGATCAGCGTGTCCGGGACGTGGTTCGAGATCTACGATCCCGACGGCCAGACGATAACTTACGACCGCCCCGTCCGGCGATCGTGGCGGCCTCGGGCAGGGTGGAGGCCGAGGCGTTCGCCGAGGCGGGACTGCCCGAGACCTTCCTCTACCTCTCCGGGGATCTGACGGAGACGGCCTTCTACGACCCCGCGCCCACCGAACTCGGCCAAGAGATCCCGCCGCCGATCACAGCTGAGATCACCGAGAACTCCACCGCCTACGTCTTCGACCTGTGCAAGATGCTCGATGAGGCACCCGAAGACCCGGAACCCGAGCTGTAGCCCGGGGCAGCGGCCCCGCTGAACATCTCCAACACCGTCCTCGCGCCGACTCCCGGCACGGGGGCGGTGTCGCGTTCTGCACGAGGTCCGCACATATGGGGTGTGCAGGGCCGCAGTGACCCCGGACGACCAGAAAGCCCTCGACAGAATATGGGAGCGTTTTTCTCCGGGGCCTTGTCATGTACATATGGCTGTCAAGCGCTACTAGGCTGGCGTGCCGATCGGTGGGAGGTTCTGATAGACCCCGGGAGATCTGACCCACTACGCCGATGCCGACCGCTGGGGCTCGGACGAGTCTTCGTGACAGCGTTATCCCCGCGCGGTACGGACGGACGTTTCACCCGCAGTCGCCGACACCCGCCATCACCCTGGAGGCGTGGTGCCTTTAGGGGTGGCCCGCGGCGGCCCGCCGGGGCCATGATGGCACCATGACTGATGCCCAACAACGGAAGCTGTCCGCTGCCGAGGTCGCCGAGGCCGGGCTCACCGGCTGGCGCCAGGCCGGCAAGACCCTCGTCGCCACTTTCAGGACCCGGAAGTTCTCCACCGGGCTGGAGCTCGTGAACCGCATCGGCGCCTCCGCCGAGGAGGCCAACCACCACCCCGACCTCACCCTCACCTACCCCGAGGTCGGCGTCACGCTCTCCAGCCACGATGTCGGCGGGATCACCAGCCGCGACATCGACCTGGCCCGCACCGTCAGCGGCCACGCCGCGGACCTCGGGGTCGCCGCCGCGGAGTGAGTCCGCGCCGTCGGGCAGGGGCGAACGGACCGTTGAGGCGCCGAGCGGATACGCCAAGAGGCGATCAGGGAAGCGCCCCGTGATCGGGCCTCCGTCAGGCTGCGTGGAGGACCGGCGACCCGTCCTCCGGGATGACGATCGCGCTGGCCGGCGCGCCGATGTGTGCCGGCCGGCAGAGGAAGGCGGCTTCTCCGAGCTGGTCTACACGCCGGCAGACGGCAAGACGCTCACGTTCGGGGACCTGTTTCGCAAGGACCTGCGGACCTTCACCAACCTCTATGACTTCCTCTCCCAGCTGCTGGACTTCGAGGACACCGACGTCGCCAAACGCACCATGTTCTACCGGGTGCTGTGGGAGGTCACCAAGCAGGACGAGCGCTCCGAGACCCCCAACCTGCCCACCGTGGACCTGCTCGACGTCGTCAGCCGCCCCCGCGGCCCCGCCGCCGATATCCAGCTGGCCTCCGGGGAGGCCCGCGAGCTGAACTCGCTCGGCGCCGCCGGCTCCGGGATGAACCGGGACCCCAAACTCATGGTGCTGGAGGAAATCGTGAACCGGCTCAACGAGATCTTCGGCCAGGACCTCCCGAAGGACGTGCGAGAGAACTTACACACGGGATGTGAGGCACCGGGCTAACTGGCCAATGTGGCCAGTCCTGAAGTCCCGAGATCTAGGCATTTTACTTACATCGGACATGTGCTCGACGACCCGGCTTAGTTGACCATTCCCGCCCCCTCCGACACCGTCCGGCTCCAACCGTTCAAGAGTTCATACTGAGCCAGCGACAGCGTTGCCAGCGACCCACGCAAGGCTGAAGGTCGGGCACCGCTCCGGTCGTCACTGCATTCCGTGGACAAGCCTGGAGCTCGACGCGTCGACTGCCAGCCAGTCGGCCAGGTCTTGTTTCTCGTCCTCGGAAGGAGAGAACCCCGCCAGGGCGGCCTGTTCGAGCACGCTACTGAACACAGCGCGGCCGATGGCAGGGGCATCAGGGGCCTGGTCCACACTGAGGTCGGCGCCCCCGGTACGGGCACCTCGAATAACGTAGAGAAGTGCTCTCCGGGAGACCTCGACGCCCAGTTCCCCGGCGCGGTCCCTGGACCACTTCGAGGCCTCCGAGAGGTTGAAGTTGAACTCATGGGCATACTCCGAGAGCACCTCGAACACGACGGGCCAGTGTTCCTGCGGCAGCCGGGGCATCTTGGCGACGTCGCAGAATCGAGTGATACCCGGAGGAAGTGGCCCCGAGGCCTCCGGCAGGTCGCTCGGGCCAGGCTGGACAGGTTCGGGCACCGGGTGCCTGGTTGAGTCCCAGAAGTGGTGCTGTGAGAAGTTGATATTCGGCAAGCCGATCCGCTCGACAGCCTTCCGAAACGTTTCTCCACCGAACCACCGGGTACGAGTCACGACTTCACCCAGATCTGCGTGGATCCGGCTGGCAAGGCGGGCGCAATTGATGGGCACCTTGGAGGACTCGTAATCGCTGCGCACCACCTCGCAGAACTCCCGCCATGCCTCCTCGTCGTTGGGCCGGCCCCCGGAAGTGGCGTCCCCTGCGACGCTGTGCGCCTCCAGAATCGCCGCGGCTTCCTCAGCGACGTCGGCCTCCGACTCCTGTGCCGGGACCATGAGGTCGAAAAGGTCCTGCTCATCGAGGTACTGGTCGGCCAGGGCCTCATAGGCCACAGCCGTCGAGCCAGTGGCGATGATTGCGGTCCTACGGTCATGGGCGCGCAGCACCTGGAGCAACGGCGTGAAGTCCGCGTCGCTGGAGGCCAGCACGAACTCGTCGTAGCAGGTCTCGTGCTGCAGAGCGGTCATCACGTCTATCACGATGCGGATGTCCGCTCCGTTCTTCGCCCCCCGCGTGAGACTGGGGCAGTCCACGACCTCCACGCCGGCCTGAGTAAAGAATGGCCGGAACTTTGAAAAGTACAGCCGCTCTCCGGGGTTCAGGGGGTGGGCGATGCTGCCAGAGGGGTTCATGTAGCAACGCAGTACTAGCCAGCGTCGGACGTCGTCAGCGTCATGCGTGGCCAGTCGGTGGATCCATGCGGACGGTCGTTCCGCGAGCTCGAGGGCTGCTTTCGGGTCGCTACTCAGCAACCCGCTGAAGAAGTTGTCGAAGTCTATGAACATGGCGGATCTGCGGTGGCCCATGGCGTCCTCGCGATTGCGTGAGCTGCACTATGTGCCTTAGCTAACCACTTGCAGTAGCCCCCGAGGCCGCAACTCGGCCGTGGCGCGAGCAGATACGCAGCTCGAAAGCCGGCAGGGCTTCCATCCGTTCGACTGCGGCCCTCCGCCACGCCAACGAGCAAATTGAACCGTCCCCGGTTTGATGCCGCTTCCTTTCGAGTCTGGAAGGAAGATAGAGATCATGCCGAAGAGGATCCCGGAGGAGACCAAGCAGCGGGCCACCCGCTTGGTGCTTGACCACCTCGATGAGTACCCCACCCTGACCGCTGCCTGTCAGTCCGTCGGCGACCGACTGGGCATCGGGAAGGAGTCCCTGCGCCGCTGGGTGCGCCAGGCCCAGGTCGACGCCGGTCAACGCGAGGGGGTGTCCTCCAGCGAGCAGGAGCGGATCAAGCAGCTGGAGCGGGAGAACCGGGAGCTGCGCGAGGCCAACGCGATCCTGAAGGACGCGGCGGTTTTCTTCGCCGGGGAACTCGACCCCCGACGGCGCTGATCCTCGGTTTCATCGAGGATCAGCGTGCCAAGGGCCGCTCGGTCGGGTCGATCTGCACGGTGCTGCGCGAGCAGGGCCTGCAGATCGCCGAGCGGACCTACCGGTCGTGGAAACGCGCTCGGCCCAGCACCCGCGACCACCAGGATGCGGTGATCATCGACGCGATCCTCACTACCCGGGTGGACGCGGGCGGTAACGCATCACCGGAGTCGATGTACGGACGCCGGAAGATGACCGCACTGCTGCGGCGCCAGGGCCTCGAGGTGTCCACGCGCCGAGTGGACCGGCTGATGCGCCGGCTGGGCATCAACGGCCTGGTGCGCGGCAAGGGGGTGCGCACGACGGTCCAGGACCGCAACGCGGCCCGGGCCCCGGACCTGCTGGATCGGGACTTCACCGCCCCGGCGCCCAACCGTCGGTGGGTCGCGGACTTCACCTACGTGCGCACGTGGGCCGGATTCGTCTATGTGTCCTTCGTGATCGATTGCTACGCGCGCACGATCGTGGGCTGGCACGCGGGGCCAACGAAGACGCCCCCGTTGGTCACCACGGCACTGCGGATGGGGCTGTGGCGGCGCGACCGTGCCGGGCACACCGTCCAGGACGGACTGGTCCATCACAGCGACGCCGGGTCGCCCAATTCACCTCGGTGGCCTTCGCCGAGACCCTGGCGATGGAGGGCATCGCCGCTTCCATCGGATCCATCGGCGACGCCTACGACAATGCCCTGGCCGAGTCCACGATCGGGCTGTTCAAGAACGAGGCGGTCCGGGACGGCTCTCCATTCCGGACCGGCCCGCTGCGCACTATCGACGACGTCGAGTGGGTCACGGCCGGCTGGGTCGACTGGTACAACAACCGCCGCCTGCACTCCACCCTCGGGAACGTCCCGCCCGAGGAGTTCGAGACCGCGTACTACGCTGGCCTCACAACGCCATCACACACGGTGCTGGCACCCGCATAGGAGCGGCAAAGAACCGGGGACGGTTCAAATACAGTGGCCTGCCTGCAGGTTTCGTAGTTTCCACAGTTGCTGAGTACGCGCATTGCTGACCGCGGCAGTGCCCGTGTGTGCACGCACTTGCAGGTTGGTGACCAGCTCCAGCTTGCAACGATGGTGATCATCGGACGTTCCGTCGGGACTGCCCTATCCTCGAATGCCACCTGATGGTGCGGCAGACACGTGGTAGTTGGTAGCGGTGTGCACACCCAGTGTTGGAGTGAATCCTGTGGTGGATATGCTTCGGGGCATGGGATATGTGCCAGACACCGAGCTACAGGAACCGCCCGACGACACGAAGCTGTGGCGGTACATGGATCTCGGGAAGTACCTGGAATTGCTCTCAACAGCCACTCTCGCCATGCCGAATGCTGCGATGATGAGAGACCCTTATGAGGGGAAGTCGGCAACTACAATCGAGCCCTTGCGTCCAGCGTTGCCGCTGGTATTGACGACGCCTTAATCGGTGAACTTTATGAGGGTCTTGACCGGCATCGGAGGCTGTACCGGAACTTCACCTTTTTATCGTGCTGGCATGCGGCCGAGCACGAGTCGGCGGGCATGTGGAGCCTGTACGCAGACGAGGACAAGGGCGTCGCTGTCGTGTCTACGTGGGGTCAGCTCAAGGCGTCATTGGCCACCGATACTGATATATTCGGAGGCCGCGTTCAGTATTTCGATTACGATGTCACCCTTATCTCCGAAGATTTGGGACTGCCTGTATACTGTTCTAAGCGCGTCAGCTTTGAACATGAACGGAAAGTGCGCTTGCTCGTCCAAGACGAGGGCATATCCGGGGAAGAAGCTGACCTTCGTGCTGGACTTCGCCAACACCGGAGAAGAGATCCTTGAGTCCTTCCTGCCCTTCTACGGCGAGGCGCGCCTGTCGGCGACCACGGACCCGAACCTGATTCACGATCTGCAGGCCAAGCTGGACTCCCAGGGTTGGTACACCGACGCCGACGTCGACCGGGTCGCCGAGGCCGTGGTGCGAGAGATGGGAAACAACGCTGTCTCCGCGGCGGTTAAACCCGTGCAACAAGAGATCGTGCACGCCTACAACACCGCCCGCGCCGCCGGGGACGCCGCTCGGATTGAGGAGCTGGACTTGTTCCGCAAGGACCTGCGGACCTTCACCAACCTTTACGATTTCCTCTCCCAGCTGCTGGACTTCGAGAACACCGACATCGCCAAACGGGTGATCTTCTACCGGGTGCTGTGGGAGGTCACCAAGCAGGACGAGCGCTCCGAGACCCCGGACCTGTCCACCGTGGACCTCCTCGACGTTGTCAGCCGACCACGCGGTCCCGCAGCCGATATCCAGTTGGCCTCCGGGGAGGCCCGCGAGCTGAACCCGCTCAGCGCCGCCGGCTCCGGGATGAACCGGGACCCGAAGCTCGTGGCGCTGGAGGAGATCGTGCACCGGCTCAATGAGATCTTCGGCCAGGACCTGCCTAAGGACGTGCGGGAGAACTTCGTGACCTCGCAGCTAAACTCCCTGCAGCAGGATGACCGGCTCGTGGCGCAGGCGAAGAACAACTCCGAGGCCCAGTTCATGGTCAGTCCAGACCTAAAAAAACTCCGTGCTTTCCGCGGCGTTCCGCAACCAGGCCGATCAGGGCCAGATGGTGGACCACATCTTCAGCAACGAGCACGTTCAGCTCGAGGTCATGAAACTGCTGGGCCGAGCACTGTTCCAGAGCGTGCAAGGCGCGACATGAGGGGACGATAAGAAGCTCAATCACAAATCAGCGGATCCGGAAAAGCGCCGCAGACTGCTCGTAATCGATGCCTGAAAGGAGGAAGGCCCGGTCGCCTCAGCGACCGGGCCTTCAATCGTCAGAAACGCTGACGGATAGAACTGTCTGGAGCCATACCTGGCATCGAGTCCGCTGCCCCGCCTCGGGGTGGCCCCGTTGCCACAGGGCCACCCGTTCTTTGTAGGACATGGGAACCACCCAATTCAAGAACGGTCACTCACCGCACTTCCCTGATCCCTGAGAGACGCCTTGGCCAACTGTGCGGCCATCGGCCAACTCGGTCTGCCGTTTTGGCCAACTATGGCCGCTTTGGCCAACTAGCCCGGCGTCTCACAGGGATCAGAAGTCCCAGTCCTCGTCCTCCGTGTTCACGGCCTTGCCGATGACGTAGGAGGAGCCCGAGCCGGAGAAGAAGTCGTGGTTCTCGTCGGCGTTCGGGGACAGTGCGGAGAGGATGGCCGCCGAGACGTCGGTCGTCTCCTTCGGGAACAGCGCCTCGAAGCCCAGGTTGTTCAGGGCCTTGTTGGCGTTGTAGTGCAGGAACTTCTTGACGTCCTCGGTCCAGCCCACGCCGTCGTAGAGGGACTCGGTGTAGAGCACCTCGTTCTCGTAGAGCTCGTCGAGCAGCTCGTACGTGTAGAACTTCAGCTCCTCCTGGCGCTCCGGGGTCTCCAGGGCCAGGCCGCGCTGGAACTTGTAGCCGATGTAGTAGCCGTGCACCGCCTCGTCGCGGATGATCAGGCGGATCAGGTCGGCCGTGTTCGTCAGCTTCGCCCGGGAGGACCAGTACATGGGCAGGTAGAACCCGGAGTAGAAGAGGAAGGACTCGAGCAGGGTCGAGGCCACCTTCTTCTTGAGGGGGTCGTCGCCCTTGTAGTACTTGAGGACGATCTCGGCCTTCTTCTGCAGGTACGGGTTCTCCCGGGACCAGCGGAAGACGTCGTCGATCTCCTTCATGGAGGACAGCGTCGAGAAGATCGAGGAGTAGGACTTCGCGTGCACGGACTCCATGAACGCGATGTTGGTGTACACCGCCTCCTCGTGCAGGGTCACGGCGTCCGGGATCAAGGAGACGGCTCCCACGGTGCCCTGGATGGTGTCCAGCAGCGTCAGCCCCGTGAACACGCGCATGGTGAGCTGCTGCTCCTCTGCGGTGAGCGTCTTCCACGAGGGGACGTCGTTGGAGATCGGCACCTTCTCGGGCAGCCAGAAGTTGGCGGTGAGCCGGTCCCAGACCTCGTCGTCCTTGGGGTCCTCGATCCGGTTCCAGTTGATGGCCTGGGCCTGGTGGTGGAGCAGGTCGACCTTGTCGAAGGTCTCGCTCTTCTCCAGAGTCATGGGATTCTCTTCCTCGCTGAGGTGGTGCCCTGTGCGCGCCCTCCGGGCGCGCACAGGGAGTTCGGGGTGGTCGTCGGGGGTCACAGCATGCAGGAGACGCAGCCCTCGACCTCGGTGCCCTCCAGCGCGAGCTGGCGGATGCGGGAGTAGTACATGGTCTTGATGCCCTTGCGCCACGCGTAGATCTGCGCCCTGTTGATGTCGCGGGTCGTGGCCGTGTCCTTGAAGAAGAGCGTCAGGGACAGGCCCTGGTCCACGTGCTGGGTCGCCGCGGCGTAGGTGTCGATGATCTTCTCGTAGCCGATCTCGTACGCGTCCTGGAAGTACTCCAGGTTCTCGTTGTTCATGAAGGGCGCCGGGTAGTACACGCGGCCCAGCTTGCCCTCCTTGCGGATCTCGATCTTCGAGGCGATCGGGTGGATCGACGACGTCGAGTTGTTGATGTAGGAGATCGACCCCGTCGGCGGGACGGCCTGGAGGTTCTGGTTGTACATCCCGTGCGCCACGACCGAGGCCTTCAGCTGCTCCCAGTCCTCGCGGGTGGGGACGTGCACGCCGGCCTCGGCGAAGAGCTGCCGCACGCGCTCGGTCGTGGGGGCCCACTGGCGGGTCGTGTACTTCTCGAAGTACTCCCCCGTCGCGTACTTGGACCGCTCGAAGCCGGCGAACGTCTCCTTCCGCTCCTTCGCGATCTCGTTCGACGCGCGGATCGCGTGGTACGTGACCGTGTAGAAGTAGATGTTCGTGAAGTCGAGGCCCTCCTCGGAGCCGTAGTGGATGTGCTCCTTGGCGAGGTAGCCGTGCAGGTTCATCTGCCCGAGCCCGACGGCGTGGGACATCTGGTTGCCGCGCTCGATCGAGGGCACCGAGTTGATGTTGGACATGTCCGAGACCGCCGTGAGGCCGCGGATCGCGGTCTCCACCGACTGCCCGAAGTCCGGGGACTCCATGGTGAGGGCGATGTTCAGCGACCCGAGGTTGCAGGAGATGTCCTTGCCGACCTCGGCGTAGTCCAGGTCCTCGGTGTACGTGGAGGGCTCGGAAACCTGGAGGATCTCGGAGCACAGGTTGGACATGATGATCTTGCCGTCGATCGGGTTCGCCCGGTTCACGGTGTCCTCGAACATGACGTACGGGTACCCGGACTCGAACTGGACCTCGGCCAGCGTCTGGAAGAACTCGCGGGCGTTGATCTTCTTCTTGGTGATCCGCCCGTCCGCGACCATCTCGTAGTACTTCTCGGTCACGTTGACGTCCGAGAAGGGCATCCCGTAGATCCGCTCGACGTCGTACGGGGAGAAGAGGTACATGTCCTGGTTCTTCTTGGCCAGCTCGAACGTGATGTCCGGGATGACCACGCCCAGGGAGAGGGTCTTGATGCGGATCTTCTCGTCCGCGTTCTCCCGCTTGGTGTCCAGGAAGCTGTAGATGTCCGGGTGGTGGGCGTGCAGGTACACGGCGCCGGCGCCCTGCCTGGCGCCCAGCTGGTTGGCGTAGGAGAAGGAGTCCTCCAGCAGCTTCATGATCGGGATGATGCCCGAGGACTGGTTCTCGATCTTCTTGATCGGCGCCCCGGCCTCGCGGATGTTGCTCAGCGCGAAGGCCACGCCGCCGCCGCGCTTGGACAGCTGCAGGGCGGAGTTGATCGACCGGCCGATGGACTCCATGTTGTCCTCGATGCGCAGCAGGAAGCACGAGACGAGCTCGCCGCGCTGCTGCTTGCCCGCGTTGAGGAACGTGGGGGTCGCCGGCTGGAAGCGCCCGGAGATGATCTCCTCCACGAGCTCCGCGGCGAGCGTCTCGTCGCCGTCGGCGAGGTACAGGGAGACCATGACCACCCGGTCCTCGAAGCGCTCGAGGTAGCGCTGGCCGTCGAAGGTCTTCAGCGCGTAGGAGGTGTAGAACTTGAACGCGCCGAGGAAGGACGGGAAGCGGAACTTCCGGGCGTAGGCCTGCTTGGAGAGCTCCTTGATGAACTCCCTGCTGTACTTCTCCAGGACCTCGGGCTCGTAGTACTGGTGCGAGACCAGGTAGTCGAGCTTCTCCTCGAGGTCGTGGAAGAAGACGGTGTTGTTGTTGACGTGCTGCAGGAAGTACTGCCGCGCGGCCTGCCGGTCGGCGTCGAACTGGATTTTCCCGTCGACGTCGTAGAGGTTCAGCAGGGCGTTGAGCTCGTGGTAGCCGAGGCCCCGGTACTTCTCCGGGACCCGCTTGTCCTCGTGGCCCGGCTCGACGCTCACGCCGGGGGCTGCCGAAATTGTCGCCAAAACTGTTCCAATCCTTGAGTGACCTTGCGGACATCCTCTGGGGTGCCCATGAGTTCGAACTTGTACAGGACGGGGACGTCGCACTTCGCCGCGATCTTGTCCGCGGCCAGGCAGAACGACGACCCGAAGTTGGTGTTCCCGGCCCCGATCACGCCGCGCAGCAGGGCCCGGTTGGTCTCCCGGTTCAGGAATCTCACGACCTGAGGGGGCACGGCGCCCGCGCCGTCGGGCCGGCCGTAGGTCGGGGCCACCAGCACGAAGGGCTCGGTCATCGTGGGGGGCTCCTCCCCGGTGTGAAGCGGGAGGCGCAAAGCGCGCACGCCGAGCTTCTCGACGAAGCGGTGCGTGTTGTTGGAGACCGAGGAGAAGTAGACGACCATTGGGTCGCGGGGTGCCGCGGCGGCGTCGCCGTGGCCCCGCGGAATGTGTCCGGTCCGGGTGCCGGGGTCGTGCGTGATCATTGCTTCCGCGCTCCGAGGTGTGGTCGGTGGCTCGTGCTCCGGGAGTCCGGGGCGCCGCGGGGAAGCGGACGGCGCGCCGGCCTCAGGCCGAGAGCAGGACGGCGAGGGAGGCGATCTTGTCCGGACGGTAGCCGGACCAGTGCTCGGTGGAGGTCTCGACGACCGGCACCTGCTGGTAGCCCAGGCCCACGACGTGGGCGAGGGCGGCCTCGTCCTCGGTGACGTCGACGACGTCGTAGTCGATGCCCTTCTTGCCCAGGGCACGGTAGGTCGCATTGCACTGGACGCAGGACGGCTTGCTGTACACGGTCACGGACATCGCTGTTTCCCCTTGCTCGATCGGATGTTTTCGGGGGAGATCCGGGACTTCCGCAGGTGCTGCGGCGGTGAGGGGGTCTCTCCAACTGGCTGATTTCAATACTACATCTAGTGCCAGGGAGAGGAAGCGACCCCTAGATGCAGTGGTGAAGGTTGTCCACAGCTCCTCGCGACCTGTCCCCAGCGGGACCGTTGCCCATCCACAGGCCCCCTTCCCCGGGTCCCGCGGAATTCCGCCCCGGGCCCCGCGATATGCACAGGCTGTGCGCTCCCGGCGTGGGCCGACCGGTGGACAGGATTAAATTTTGGACACGGCGTGTCGGGTCCTGCGGCCGGGTCGTCGCAGCCCCACGGCCGCGGCGGCGAGCCGGCTCCGCAGCCCCCGGTAGGGCGGGTAGACGACCCGCAGGGTGTCGGGGCCGAGCGGCTTGTCGAGGACCGCCCGCGCGTGGGAGAACGTGGTGAAGGAGTGCTTTCCGTGGTAGGCGCCGGTGCCGCTATCCCCCACCCCGCCGAACGGCAGGTGCGGGCTGGACAGCTGCAGCAGCGGGGCGTTGAAGGACAGCCCGCCCGAGGAGGTGCGGCGGCGGAACAGGTCCTTGACGGCCCGGTGCTCCGAGAAGACGTAGAGGGCCAGCGGCTTGTCCCCGGCGGCGATCAGCTCGACCGCGTCCTCCGCCGAGGGCACGGCCACCAGGGGCAGGACCGGCCCGAAGATCTCCTCGGCCATGAGCGGGCCGTCGGGCGCGGAGCGCACGACCGTGGGCTCGAGGTAGCACTCGGCCGGATCGGCGGACCCGCCGCAGACGACGTCCGCGGCCGGCACCTGGTCGAGGAGCCGCGTCAGCCGGGCGAGGTGCCGCTCGGAGACGATCCGCCCGTACGAGTCGCTGTGGCGCGCGTCCGCCCCGTAGTGCTCGGCCAGGGCCCGCACGAGCTCGGGCTCCACGTCCGCGAGCACCCCGGGCGGGCCCAGCACGTGGTCGGGGGCCACGCACGTCTGGCCCGCGTTGACGAACTTCCCCCACACGATCCGCCGGGCGGCGGTGCGCAGGTCGGTGGAGTCGTCCACCCAGGCCGGGGACTTCCCGCCCAGCTCGAGGGTCACCGGGGTCAGGTGCCGGGCCGCGGCGGCCATGACGACGCGGGCCACCGACCCGTTGCCGGTGTAGAAGACGTGGTCGAAGCGGTGCTCCAGCAGCCGCGTGGTCTCGGGGACGCCGCCCTCCACCACGCTCACGCAGTCCCCCAGGTACCGCCCGAGCAGCCCGGCCAGCACCGCCGAGACGTTCGCGGAGACCTCGGAGGGCTTCACGACGACGGTGTTGCCGGCGGCCAGCGCTCCCGCCAGGGGGCTGAGCACGAGCTGCACGGGGTAGTTCCACGGCGCCATGATCAGCACGGTCCCCAGCGGCTGGGCCTCGATCCGGGCGCGGGCCGGGGCGAGGCTCAGGGGCACCGGGACCCGCCGGGGCCGCATCCAGCCGCGCAGCTCCTTCCGGATCCCCACGACCTCCTCCAGGGTGAACCCGAGCTCGGTCAGCCACGCCTCGTGCGCCGGCTTGCCGAGGTCCGCGGCCAGGGCCTCCTCGAGCACCCCGCGGTTCTCCCGGATCAGGTCCTCGAGCCGGTGCAGCCGGTCCAGCCGTGCGGCGAGGCCGAGGTCCGGGACGAAGGCCGTGCGGGCCCGCTCGACGGCGTCGTCGACCTCGGGGAAGGCGGTGGGGCCGGTCTCGGGGTCGGTCCGGGTGGGAGTCATGGGTCCAGGGTAGGCGGCGCCTCGGACGCCACAGGGCGCGCACCTGCCGAGGGCCGCCCACGCGTCCGGCACCGGGGCCGGACGCGGCACCGGCTCAGAGCAGCCCGTGCTCGGCGAGCTGGCGCGAGATCGACCCGCCGTCGTTGCCCTCGATCCACAGCGTCCCCTCGGGCACCGTGACGCGCCGGTCCTCGCCGGCCAGCGGGTGGCCCGCGAGCACGGTCTCGACCGGGGAGAGGTTGCGGATGACGATCGCGGCCACGTGGTCGGGGTAGCGCTGGACGAAGCCGCTGTAGATCTCGGGGTCGTGCTGGCCGTCGTCGCCGATCAGGATCCACTTCACCTGGGGGAAGTTGGCGGCCAGCCGCTCGAGGTTCTGGACCTTGTGCGCGGCGCCGGCGCGGAACCAGCGGTCGGTGGTGGGCCCCCAGTCCGTGAGCAGCAGCGCCCCGGAGGGGTAGGCGTTGCGCGTGAGGAAGCGCCGCAGCGTGGGCGCGACGTTCCACGCCCCGGTGGAGAGGTAGAGGAAGGGGGCCTGCGGGTGGCGGCGCTGCAGCCGGTCCATCATCACGGCCATGCCCGGGGTGGCGTTGCGCGCGTGCTCGTTGAGCACGAAGGAGTTCCAGGCGGCGAGCATGGGCCGCGGCAGCGCCGTGACCATCACGGTGTCGTCCACGTCGGAGAGCACCCCGATGCGCTGGTCGTCGGCCACGACGAAGACCCGGGACTCGACCGTCTCGGAGCCCTCCGTCTGCATCCACACGGTGTGCTCGCCGGGGGGCAAGGACACCTGCAGGTCGACGTCGACGACCCCGCCGCGGTCGGCCACCAGGTGGAACTCGTAGTCGTCGATCCACACGTTGACGTGGGCGAAGGCGATCGGGACGGAGGTGAAGGAGCGCCAGCCGCGGATGGACTCGAGGCTCTCGTCGGTGGACTCGATCAGCCCGGGGGTCTTCAGCAGGGCCCGCCCCAGCACCCGCACGTGGTGCTGGGAGCCGTAGCCCTCGAAGGCCACCATGACCGGGACGTCCCCGCGGGCCTCCGCACGGCGCTGCCGGACCCGGTGCAGCCGCTGCTCGAGCCGGTAGCCGAGGTTCAGGGCCTCTTCGGTGACCTGGTCGACCGTCTGCAGAAGCTCCGAGCTGGTGGGATCC
>NZ_JBISWL010000026.1:0-5157 GCF_044462265.1 Kocuria rhizosphaerae | reverse complement strand
GCGGGTGGGCGGTCGTCCGCGGCGCGGGCGCATGTGCAGCGTTTCGGGACGTTCCTGTCGGGGATGATCATGCCCAATATCGGGGCGTTCATCGCCTGGGGGCTGATCACGGCGTTCTTCATCGAGGCGGGGTTCACCCCGTTCGGGCCCTTGGGCGGGTTCGGGGAGGACGCGGCGGGGGATCCGCACACGGGTCTGGTGGGCCCGATGATCACGTATTTGCTGCCGTTGCTGATCGCCTACACGGGTGGGCGGATGGTCTATGACGTGCGTGGTGGTGTGGTGGGGGCGATCGCCACGATGGGGGTGATCGTGGGGGCGGACATCCCGATGTTCATCGGGGCGATGCTGATGGGCCCGGCCACGGCGTGGTTGATGAAGCGCATCGACGGGATCTGGGACGGGAAGATCAAGCCCGGTTTCGAGATGCTGGTGAACAACTTCTCCGCGGGGATCGTGGGGGCGCTGATGGCCAGTGTGGGGTTCTTCGTGATCGGTCCGGCGGTGCTGGTGTTCTCCGGGGCGGCCGCGGCGGCGGTGGAGTTCTTGGTCTCGCGGGGGTTGCTGCCGTTGACCTCGATCCTGATCGAGCCGGCGAAGGTGCTGTTCTTGAACAACGCGGTCAACCACGGGATCCTCACCCCGTTGGGCACCACCCAGGCGTTGGAGCAGGGCAAGTCCGTCCTGTTCCTGTTGGAGGCCAATCCGGGTCCGGGGCTGGGGATCCTGGCGGCGTACATGGTCTTCGGGCGGGGGGCGGCCCGGGCGAGCGCCCCGGGGGCGGCGCTGATCCACTTCTTCGGGGGGATCCACGAGATCTACTTCCCCTACGTGCTGATGAAGCCGGCGTTGATCCTGGCCGCGATCGCCGGTGGGGCCAGCGGGATCTTCACGCTGACGGTCTTCGGGGCGGGGCTGCGGGCTCCGGCGGCGCCGGGGTCGATCATCGCGGTGCTGGCCCAGACGGCCTCGGACTCCTATGTGGGGGTGGTGCTGGCGGTGGTGGTGGCCTCGGCGGTGTCCTTCGTGGTGGCCTCGGTGATCCTGAAGGCCTCCCGGGACAGGGGCGAGGGCGACCTGGCGGCCGCGACCGCGAGCATGGAGTCGATGAAGGGCAAGAAGTCCACCGTCTCCTCCGCCGTCCTGGGCTCCAGCGGGGGCGCGGACACCGGCGGCGACAGCGCCCGGGCGCTGGCCGAGGGCGCTCCGGTCCGCCACATCGTCTTCGCCTGCGACGCCGGGATGGGCTCCTCCGCCATGGGCGCCTCGGTGCTGCGCAACAAGGTCCGGGCGGCCGGCTTCGAGGACGTGAAGGTCACCAACGCCTCGATCGCCAACCTCACCGACGACTTCGACATCGTCGTCACCCACCAGGACCTCGCGACCCGGGCCCGGCCCAAGGTGCCCAGTGCCTCGGTGGTCACGGTGGACAACTTCATGGGCAGCCCCCGCTACGACGAGATCGTCGAGGCGGTCCAGCAGCGCAACGGCGCCGCCGTCCCCGCCGGGGGCGCCGCGGAGACCCCGGCCGCGGACGGACCCGCGGCGGACGGGGCGGCCGCCGGGCCCGCAGGGGGCGCGATCCTCACCACGGACCGGATCGTGATGGACGGCGGGGCGACCACGGCCGCGCAGGCCATCGACGAGGCGGGAGGGCTGCTCGTGGCCGCCGGGGCCGTGACCGACGAGTACGTCGCCTCCATGCACGAGCGGGAGGAGTCGGTGTCGACGTTCATGGGCAACGGCCTGGCGATCCCGCACGGCACGAACGAGGCGAAGGACAGCATCCGCTCCTCGGCGCTGTCGGTCGTGCGCTACCCCGACGGTCTGGACTGGAACGGCAAGCCCGTGACCTGGGTGATCGGCATCGCCGGCAAGGACAACGAGCACCTGGGCATTCTCGCGAAGGTCGCGAGGATCTTCGGCAACAAGGAGAAGGTGCGCCAGCTCAACGAGGCGCGCACGGCCGACGAGGTGCTCGACCTGCTGGGCCGGGTGAACGACTGATGAAGTGCGTGCACTTCGGCGCGGGCAACATCGGCCGGGGCTTCGTGGGGCTGCTGATGCACCGCTCGGGCTACGAGGTCGTCTTCGCCGACGTCGCGGCCCCGCTGATCGAGGCCCTGGCCGCCACCCCGGCCTACACCGTCCACGAGGTCGGCGCCGGCTCACGGGACACCGTGGTCGACGGCTACCGGGCGCTCAACTCCGCCGAGGACCCCGAGGCGGTGGTCGCCGAGATCGCGTCGGCGGACGTGGTGACCACCGCCGTCGGCGCGCACGTCCTGCCGTTCCTCGCCCCGCTGCTCGCCCGCGGGATCGCCGCCCGTCCCGCGGGGGCGGAGCCCGTGACCGTCATGGCCTGCGAGAACGCCCTCTCCGCGACCGACCTCCTCGCGGAGGCCGTGCGGAAGGCCTACCCCGGGGAGGACCTCGAGCGACGCGCGGTCTTCGCCAACACGGCCGTGGACCGGATCGTGCCCCAGCAGGAGGGCGGCGGACTCGACGTGGTGGTGGAGCAGTTCCACGAGTGGGTCATCGACCGCACCCCGTTCGCCGGGCGGGAGCCGGCCGTCGAGGGCGCCACGTTCGTCGACGACCTGGTGCCCTACATCGAGCGGAAGCTGTTCACGGTCAACACCGGCCACGCCGCGTGCGCCTACTTCGGCTACCTGGCCGGCCACCACCGGATCGCGGAGGCGATCGCCGACCCGGCGGTCCGGGAGCGGGTCGCCGCCGCTCTGGCCGAGACGCAGGCGCTGCTGGTGGCCGCGCACGGCTTCGACGACCGGGAGCACGGACGGTACGTGGCGAAGATCCTCGGCCGGTTCGCCAACGAGCACCTCCCCGACACGGTCGAGCGCGTGGGCCGCGCCCCGCTGCGCAAGCTCTCCCGGCACGAGCGCTTCACCGGCCCGGCCGCCGAGCTGGCCGAGCGCGGCATGCCCACCGGCGGGCTGCGGGCCGCGATGGCCGCCGCCCTGCGCTTCGATCCGCCCGGGGACCCGGAGGCCGTCCGGCTGGGTGAGATCCTGGACACCCTGGCCCCCGCCGAGGCCGTCCGGGAGATCACCGGACTGGACCCCTCGCACCCCCTGTTCGCGCCGCTCGAGGAGCTCGTCACCGAGGCCGTCCGGGAGCGCCGCGGCTGACCCCCGGTGCGTCGCGCACGCTCCGGCACGGCCCGCCCGACGTGCCCGGACGTCCCGGTTCCATGCGGTACTGTGAAGCGCATGTGTGGAATCGTTGGATACGTGGGCCCCCCCTCCCAGCACGCCGACGGGCAGGTCGCGCCGGCCGGGCACGACGCCCTGGACGTCCTCGTCGAGGGCCTCCGCCGGCTCGAGTACCGCGGGTACGACTCCGCGGGCATCGCCGTGGTCTCGAACGGGACCGTGGGCTACCGCAAGAAGGCCGGCAAGCTGGTGAACCTCGAGGAGGAGCTGCGCGAGCACCCGCTGCCGCGCGCCACCACCGGGATCGGCCACACCCGCTGGGCCACCCACGGCGGGCCCTCGGACACCAATGCGCACCCCCACGTCGTGGACGGCGGGCGTCTGGCCGTGATCCACAACGGCATCATCGAGAACTTCGCGGAGATCAAGCGCGAGCTCGTCGAGAAGGGCCACGAGTTCACCTCCGAGACCGACACCGAGGTGGCCGCCGTGCTCCTCGGCGAGACCTACAACGACCTCGGCGACCAGGACCTCACCGTGGCCATGCAGACCGCGTGCCGGCGGCTCGAGGGGGCGTTCACGATCCTCGCCGTCCACGTGGACCACCCCGGCCGGGTCGTCGCCGCACGGCGCAACTCCCCGCTGGTGCTGGGCCTGGGCGAGGGGGAGAACTTCCTCGGCTCGGACGTCTCCGGCTTCATCGACTACACCCGCCGGGCCGTGGAGCTGGGCCAGGACCAGGTCGTGTCCATCACGGCCGACGGGTACGAGATCACCGACTTCCACGGCAACCCCGCCGAGGGCAAGCCCTTCGACGTGCTCTGGGACGCGGCCGCGGCCGAGAAGGGCGGTTTCCCGTCCTTCATGGAGAAGGAGATCAACGAGCAGCCCGGAGCCGTGGAGCAGACCCTCATGGGCCGCACGGACCTCGAGGGCAACCTGGTGCTCGACGAGCTGAAGATCGACGAGGCCGTGCTGCGGGCCGTGGACAAGATCGTGGTCGTCGCGTGCGGCACGGCCGCCTACGCGGGCCAGGTCGCCCGGTACGCGATCGAGCACTGGTGCCGGATCCCCACCGAGGTGGAGCTCGCCCACGAGTTCCGCTACCGGGACCCCATCGTCAACGAGCGGACCCTGGTGGTCGCCCTCTCCCAGTCGGGGGAGACCATGGACACGCTCATGGCCGTGCGGCACGCCCAGGAGCAGGGCGCCAAGGTCGTGGCCATCTGCAACACCAACGGCTCCACCATCCCGCGCGAGGCCGACGCAGCGCTCTACACGCACGCCGGCCCCGAGATCGCCGTCGCCTCGACCAAGGCCTTCCTCGCGCAGATCACCGCCGCCTACCTGCTGGGCCTCTACCTGGCGCAGCTGCGCGGCAACAAGTACAAGGACGAGATCGCGACGATCCTCGCCGAGCTCGAGGCGATGCCCGCGAAGATCCAGCGGGTGATCGACGCCCAGGACCAGGTCAAGCAGCTGGCGCAGTCCATGAAGGACGCCACCTCGGTGCTCTTCCTGGGCCGGCACGTCGGCTTCCCGGTGGCCCTGGAGGGGGCGCTCAAGCTCAAGGAGATCGCCTACATCCACGCGGAGGGCTTCGCGGCGGGCGAGCTCAAGCACGGGCCGATCGCCCTGATCGAGGAGGGCCAGCCGGTGTTCGTGATCGTGCCCTCCCCGCGGGGACGGGACTCGCTGCACGCCAAGGTGGTCTCGAACATCCAGGAGATCCGCGCCCGCGGGGCCGTGACCATCGTCATCGCCGAGGAGGGGGACGAGGCCGTCGCCGACTACGCGAACCACCTGTTCCGCGTGCCGCAGTCGCCCACCCTGCTCCAGCCCCTGCTGACCACGGTCCCGCTCCAGATCTTCGCGTGCGAGCTCGCGACCGCCAAGGGCTACGACGTCGACCAGCCGCGGAACCTGGCCAAGTCCGTGACCGTCGAGTAGCACGGATCCGCTCGACCGGCCCGCCGCCCCG
>NZ_JBISWL010000025.1:0-11795 GCF_044462265.1 Kocuria rhizosphaerae | reverse complement strand
GGGGCGGCGGGCCGGCTGTCGTTAGGCTGGACCCCATGATCATCGGCACCGGCATCGACGTGGTGGACATCGCCCGCTTCGAGGCGCAGATCGCCCGCACCCCGGGCCTCGTGACCCGCCTGTTCACCCCGCACGAACGGGAGCTGCACGTGCGCTCGCTCGCGGCCCGCTTCGCCGCGAAGGAGGCCGCCGCGAAGGCCCTCAAGGCCCCTCCCGGGATGATCTGGCAGCACTGCTGGATCGAGAACGACCCCTCCGGCGCCCCCGTGCTGTGCACCGAGGGCACCGTGGCGGAGGAGGCCCGCCGCCAGGGCATCGACCGGTGGCACCTCACCATGACCCACGACGGCGGCATCGCGATGGCCATGGTCATCGCCGAGCGCACCGGGGACGGGGGCCGGCCGTGATCGAGGCCTGGACCGGGGCCCAGGTCCGCGAGGCGGAGAGGCCCTTCCTGGAGCACGGCGACGGCCCGGCCCTCATGCGCCGCGCCGCCCACGGCCTCGCGCTGGCCTGCGCGCAGCGCCTCCGGGAGCGGCGGGACCGGGTGGGCGGCTCCCGGGTGGTCGTGCTCGCCGGGACGGGGAACAACGGAGGGGACGGGCTGTGGGCCGGCGCGGAGCTCGCCCGGCGCGGCGCCGGCGTGCTCGCCGTGGCGGTCGGCGACCGGCTGCACGCGGAGGGGGAGGCGGCCCTCGTGGCCGCGGGCGGACGGACGCTGCACGCCGAACCGGGCTCGGCCGCGCTGGAGCGGGCCGTCGACCACGTGATCGGGGCGGACCTCGTGCTCGACGCCGTGCTGGGGACCGGCGCTCGGGGCGGGCTGCGCGGGGCGGCCGCCGAGATCGTGCGCACGGTCCGGGACCGGTGGCCCGCCGTCGGAGGCCCGGTCGTCGTCGCCTGCGACATCCCCTCGGGGGTCTCCGCCGACACGGGGGAGGTCTCGGGGGACGTGCTGCCCGCGGACCTGACGGTGACCTTCGGCGCGGCCAAGGCCGGGCAGTTCCTGCCCCCGGGCGAGCAGTGGTGCGGGCAGGTGCGGACCGTGACCATCGGCATCGAGGACGCCCTGCCCGCCCCGGCGCTCCGGCGCCTGGAGCCCCACGACGTCGCAGCGCTGTGGCCGCGCCCCTCGGCGGTCTCCCACAAGTACTCCCGGGGCGTGGTGGGGGTCGTCGCCGGGTCGCCCACCTATCCCGGCGCCGCGCTGATGTGCACGCGTGCCGCCGTGGACGCCGGCGCCGGGATGGTCCGGCACCTGGGCGACGCCGCCACGCGCTCGCTCGTGTGCCTGAACAGCCCCGAGGTCGTGGCCTCGGAGGACCACCCGGCGGACGTGCACGTCCAGGCGTGGGTGGTGGGGCCCGGGGCCGTCGGGGAGCCGGCGCAGGAGCAGCGGATCGACGCGGTGCTCGCCGGCGACCTCCCCGCCGTCGTCGACGCCGGCGCGCTCACCGCGGCGGCGCGCGCCGCCGCCGAGGGGTCCCTGGGCCGGGGAAAGGTGCTCACGCCCCACGCGGGCGAGCTCCAGCAGGTGCTCGCGTGGCTCGCCGCGCTCGGCGGGGAGGGGGACGCCCCGGACCGGGAGTCCGTGGCGCGCGAACCCGCCCGGTGGGCCGGACGGGCGGCGGAGGCCACGGGCGCCGTCGTCGTCCTCAAGGGCGCCACCACGGTCGTCGCCGCCCCCGACGGCACCCTGCTCTCCCAGGCGGACGGCAGCCCGTGGCTCGCCACCGCGGGCAGCGGGGACACGCTGGCCGGCGTCATGGGCGCCGTCCTCGCCGCGTGCGCCGGGCACCCCGACGCCTTCGCCGCGGCGGGGGAGTGGGCGCGCGGGGACGCGCGCCTCGCGGTGGCCGCCGCGCTCGCGGTGGCCGTGCACGGGTACGCCTCCACGGTGGAGGGGACGGGGCCCGTGCCGCCCACGGTGCTGTCCGGCAACGTGCGGAAGGTCCTGCGCCGGGACGAGTGACCACGCGCCCGCAGGAGCGGTCCCGGGTGCCGCGGACCGCCGAGGGTCCCGGACCCGGCTAAGGTTAAGCCCACTTGCCCCATACCCAGCCCGCTGACGGTGACCCCTGCCCGGCGGTACGACAGGAGATCCCTATGGAAGTCTGGCCAGGTCAGCCATACCCCCTCGGTGCCACGTTCGACGGCACCGGCACGAACTTCGCGCTCTTCAGCGAGGTCGCGGAGAAGGTGGAACTGTGCCTCTTCGACGAGGACGGCACGGAGACCCGGATCCAGGTCGATGCCCAGGACGGATACGTGTGGCACTGCTACCTCCCGACCGTCCAGCCCGGCCAGCGCTACGGCTACCGGGTGCACGGGCCCTGGAACCCCGCCGAGGGGCAGCGCTGCAACCCCTCCAAGCTGCTGCTCGACCCCTACGCGAAGGCCGTCTCCGGGCAGATCGACTGGGCGCAGCCGTTGTTCTCCTACAACTTCGGCGACGAGGACTCGTTCAACGACGAGGACTCGGCTCCGCACATGGCGATGGGCGTGGTGATCAACCCCTTCTTCAACTGGGAGGGGGACCGCCGGCCCCGCACGCCCTACCACAAGTCCGTGATCTACGAGGCGCACGTCAAGGGACTCACCCAGCTGCACCCGGAGGTCCCGGAGGAGATGCGCGGCACCTACGCGGGGGTGGCACACCCCGCCGTGATCGCCCACCTGCAGAAGCTGGGGGTCACGGCGATCGAGCTCATGCCCGTGCACCAGTTCGTGCAGGACAGCACCCTGCTCGAGAAGGGCCTGCGCAACTACTGGGGCTACAACACGATCGGCTTCTTCGCCCCGCACAACGAGTACCACTCCACCAACGACCTCGGCGGCCAGGTGCAGGAGTT
This sequence comes from Kocuria rhizosphaerae, assembly GCF_044462265.1. Lineage (NCBI taxonomy): Bacteria > Bacillati > Actinomycetota > Actinomycetes > Micrococcales > Micrococcaceae > Kocuria > Kocuria rhizosphaerae. The sequence continues at coordinate 8,943 of NZ_JBISWL010000025.1, read as the reverse complement.
CAAGGCCATGGTGCGGGCCCTGCACGAGGCGGACATCGAGGTCATTCTCGACGTGGTCTACAACCACACCGCCGAGGGCAACCACCTCGGCCCCACCCTGTCCATGAAGGGCATCGACAACCAGGCCTACTACCGCAGGGTCGAGGGTGACGAGAAGTACTACATGGACTACACGGGGACCGGGAACACGCTCAACGTCCGCCACCCGCACTCGTTGCAGCTGATCATGGACTCCCTGCGCTACTGGGTGACCGAGATGCACGTGGACGGGTTCCGCTTCGACCTCGCCTCGGCGCTGGTCCGTGAGTTCTACGACGTCGACAAGCTGGCCACGTTCTTCGAGCTCGTCCAGCAGGACCCGGTGGTGTCCCAGGTGAAGCTGATCGCCGAGCCGTGGGACGTCGGCCCCGGCGGCTACCAGGTGGGCAACTTCCCGCCGCAGTGGACCGAGTGGAACGGCAAGTACCGGGACACGGTCCGCGACTTCTGGCGGGGCGAGCCGGCGACGCTGGGGGAGTTCGCCTCCCGCATCACGGGGTCGGCCGACCTCTACGAGCACAGCGGGCGCCGCCCGTTCGCGTCGATCAACTTCGTCACCGCCCACGACGGCTTCACGCTGCGCGACCTCGTCTCCTACAACGAGAAGCACAACGAGGCCAACGGGGAGGACAACAACGACGGGGAGTCCCACAACCGCTCGTGGAACTGCGGCCTGGAGGGCCCCACCGACGACCCGGAGGTGCTCGCCCTGCGCTCGCGCCAGCAGCGCAACTTCCTCGCGACCCTGCTGCTGTCCCAGGGCACACCCATGGTCGTGCACGGCGACGAGCTCGGCCGCACGCAGAACGGCAACAACAACACGTACTGCCAGGACAACGAGCTCTCGTGGATCAACTGGGACACCATGGACGGTCCGCTCACCGAGTTCGTCGCGGCCGTTGCGCACCTGCGCCACGAGCACCCGACGTTCCGGCGCTCCGAGTTCTTCGACGGGCGGCCCGTGGAGATGGACGCCGACGACAGCGGCCGCCCGATGCCCGACATCGCGTGGCTGAACACCGACGGTGCGCCGCTGAAGCCGGCCGACTGGGACGAGCCGCTCTCCCGGTCCTTCGGCATGTGGCTCAACGGCAACGGGATCGCCGGCGTGGACATGCGGGGGCGTCCCATCACGGACGTGAACTTCATCGTGTACTTCAACTCCAACCCGGACGCCGTCAAGTGCAAGCTGCCGCCCGTGCGCTACGGCAAGCGGTGGGAAGAGGTGATCGACACGGCCGGCAAGTACGCCGACGGGCAGGTGCGCCGCGCCCGCACCACGATCACCCTGGAGGGCAAGTCGATGGTCGTGCTGCGCGCCTACGAGGCCCCCGAGGAGGAGCCCGACGCCTCGGTGGCCGCCTCCGTGGCCGCGTACGCGAAGGCGCCGCAGGACCAGTGACCTGACGCCACCAGCAGGCTGTCGACCCGGACACGGGTCGACAGCCTGCTGGCGTTTCGGCGGTGGTCCCGACAGACTGGTGCCGTGCGCACTCCGACATCGACCTACCGACTCCAGATCACCTCCGACCTCACGCTCCAGCGGGCGGCCGGGCTCGTGGACTACATCCACGACCTCGGCGCGGACTGGATCTACCTCTCACCGATCCTCCGGGCCGTGGCCGGCTCCGAGCACGGCTACGACGTCGCGTCCCCCGCGGAGGTGGACCCGGCCCGCGGGGGACCGGAGGGCCTGCGGGTGCTCGCCGACGCGGCCCACGCGCGGGGCATGGGGGTGCTGGTCGACATCGTCCCCAATCACCAGGGAGTGGCCGTCCCCGAGCAGAACCCCTGGTGGTGGTCCCTGCTGCGGGAGGGGCGCGACTCGCCGTACGCCCGGGCCTTCGACGTGGAGTGGGAAGCCGGCGGCGGCAAGGTGCTGATCCCCGTCCTGGGCGACGGCGACGGTGAGCTGGACCGGCTGCGGATCCAGGACGGCACGCTGCGCTACTACGACAACGTCTACCCGCTGGCCGAGGGCACGTGGACGGACGGCGATGACCCGCGGGAGGTGCACGCCCGGCAGCACTACGAGCTGATCCACTGGCGGCGCGGCGACGCCGAGCTGAACTACCGCCGCTTCTTCACGGTGGCCACGCTGGCCGGCGTGCGCGTGGAGGACCCGGAGGTCTTCGCCGAGTCGCACGCCGAGGTCAAGCGGTGGATCGACGAGGGCCTCGTCGACGGGCTGCGCATCGACCACCCGGACGGGCTGCGCGACCCGAAGGATTACCTCGAGCGGCTGCGGGAGCTCACCGGCGGCGCCTACGTCGTCGTCGAGAAGATCCTGGAGCCCGGCGAGCGGCTGCCCCGCGACTGGGCCACGCAGGGCACCACGGGCTACGACGCGCTCGGGGTGGTCGACCGCCTCCTCACGGACCCCGCCGGCGAGTACGCGCTGACCAGCCTGGACGCTCGGCTGCGCGGCGGGGAACCCGTGCACTGGGACGAGCTGGTCCACGGCACCAAGCGGGCCATGGCCGACGGCGCGCTCCGGGCCGAGGTCCGGAGGCTCGCCCGCACCGTGCCCGCCGACGCCGGCCTCGGCCACGACGAGGCGGTGGACGCCCTGGCGGAGGTCCTGGCGAACTTCGCCGTCTACCGCAGCTACCTGCCGGAGGGCGCCGAGCACCTGCGGGAGGCCCTCGCGGCCGCACGGGAGCACCGCCCCGACCTCGCCGGCGCGATCGAGATCCTGGGCGGGCTGCTCGGGGCGCAGGCACGGAACGGGACGGAGCTCGGCGAGCTCGCCCGCCGCTTCCAGCAGACCTCCGGGATGGTCATGGCCAAGGGCGTGGAGGACACGGCCTTCTACCGTTTTCCCCGGCTCACGTCCCTCACGGAGGTGGGCGGGGATCCCTCGCACTTCTCGACGACGCCGGAGGAGGCGCACGCCGAGTTCGCCCGCCGGGCCGCCGAGGAGCCCCTGGCCATGACCACGCTGTCCACCCACGACACGAAGCGCTCCGAGGCGGTGCGCGCCCGGATCACGGTGCTCGCCGAGACGGCCGAGCAGTGGGCCGACGTGGTCGGGAACGTGAAGCGGCTGGCGGAGAAGGCCGGCACGACGGTCGGGGACGGGCCGCTCGTCAACCTCGTGCTGCAGGCCGTGGTGGGCGCCTGGCCGATCTCCCAGGAGCGCGTCCTCGACTACGCGCTCAAGGCGGCCCGGGAGGCCGGGAACTCCACCTCGTGGGTGGACGGTGACCCGGCCTTCGAGGACCGTCTCGCCCGGTTCGTGGAGCTCGTCCTGCACGACCCCCAGATGCGGGCCGTCGTGGAGGGCTTCGCCCAGCACGTCACCGAGGCGGGCTGGGTCAACGGCCTCTCGGCGAAGCTCGTCCAGCTCACGATGCCCGGCGTCCCCGACGTGTACCAGGGCGCGGAGCTGTGGGCCGAGTCCCTCGTGGACCCGGACAACCGCCGTCCCGTCGACTTCCGGGACCGGGCCGAGAAGCTCGCCCGGCTCGACACCCCCGTGGGCGGCACCGCCGACGGCATCCCCGCCGTGGGCCCGGACGGGGCCGCGAAGCTGCTCGTGACCAGCCGCGCCCTGCGCCTGCGCCGCGACCACCCCGAGCTGTTCACGGGCTACACCCCGCTCACGGCCTCCGGGCGGCTCGCCGGCCACGTCTTCGCCTTCGACCGCGGGGGCGCCGTGACCGTGGCGACGCGCCTGCCCCTGGGCCTCGCGGCCCGGGGAGGGTTCACCGGTGAGACCCTGGACCTGCCCGGCGGGCATTTCGAGGACGTGCTGACCCGCCGCCCCCACTCGGGCACCGTGACGGTCTCCGAGCTGCTGGCCGACTACCCCGTGGCGCTGCTGCGCCGGAAGGACGACTGACACCCGTGAACACCCGGAAACACCTCAACCGCTTCGACGTCTGGGCCCCGCACGCCCGGAGCGTGACCGTCCGGATCGAGGGCGTCGACCACCCCATGATCCCCGCGGCGTCCCTGCCCGAGGGATCACCGGCGGGCACGGCCGCCCGGCGGGAGGACTGGTGGACACTGCCGGACGACGCCGACGTCCCGGCCGGGACGGTGCGCTACGGCTACCTCCTGGGCAAGACCTTCGACGAGGGAAGCCCGGAGGAGCGGTCGCAGGTCTCCGACGTCCTGCCGGACCCGCGCTCGCGCCGTCAGCCGCAGGGTGTGCACGACCTCTCCTGCACGTTCGACCCGTCGGCGCACGAGTGGGGCGACACCTCCTGGACGGGCCGCACCCTCGCCGGATCCGTGATCTACGAGCTGCACATCGGCACCTTCACCCCCGCCGGCACGCTCGACTCCGCGGTCGAACGGCTCGACCACCTCGTGGAGCTCGGCGTCGACTTCGTGGAGCTGCTGCCGGTCAACGGCTTCAACGGTGAGCACAACTGGGGCTACGACGGCGTGCTGTGGTACACGGTGGCCGAGTCCTACGGGGGGCCCGCCGCCTACCAGCGCTTCGTGGACGCCTGCCACCAGCGCGGCATCGGGGTGATCCAGGACGTGGTCTACAACCACCTGGGCCCCTCCGGCAACTACCTGCCGCTGTTCGCGGACTACTTCAAGCCCGGCTCGAGCACCTGGGGCGACCTCATCAACCTCGACGGCTGGGGCTCCGACGGCGTGCGCGAGTACATCCTGGACAACGTGGAGATGTGGCTGCGCGACTACCACGTGGACGGGTTCCGTCTCGACGCCGTGCACGCCCTGCAGGACCACCGTGCCGTGCACCTGCTCGAGGAACTCTCCGAGCTCGTGGACCGGATCGGCGTCGAGACCGGCCGGCCGCTGTTCACCATCGCGGAGTCCGACCTCAACGACCCCCGGATGATCACCCCCACCTCCGCCAACGGGATGGGCATGACCGGGCAGTGGCTCGACGACTTCCACCACGCCGCCCATGTCGCCCTCACCCGCGAGTCGCAGGGCTACTACGGCGACTTCGCCGCCCTCGCGACCCTGGAGAAGGTCATGCACGAGGCCTTCTACCACGACGGAACCATGTCGGTGTTCCGCGGGCGGCACCACGGACGGCCGATCGACAAGCAGCGCCAGCGCCCGTGGCAGTTCGTCACGTGCATCCAGAACCACGACCAGATCGGCAACCGGGCGGCGGGGGACCGGATCAGTGACGCGCTCACGCCCGACCAGCTCGTCCTCGGCGCCACGCTGCTGCTCACCCAGCCCTACACGCCCATGCTCTTCATGGGCGAGGAGTGGGGCGCCTCGACCCCGTGGCAGTTCTTCACCGACCACCCCGAGCCCGAACTCGCCCAGGCCGTGGCCACGGGCCGGAAGGCCGAGTTCGCCTCCATGGGCTGGGACGAGTCCACCGTCCCGGACCCCCAGGCGCCCACGACCTTCACGGACTCCAAGCTCGACTGGAACGAGCTCGAGCGCGAGGACCATGCCCGGGTGCTCTCGGCGTACCGCGAGCTCATCGCGCTGCGGCGCGCCGTGCCCCAGCTGACCGACCCGCGGTTCGGGACGATCGGCACGGACCTCGACGAGGACGCCCGCTGGTTCGTCCTGCGCCGGGCCACCGCGCCGGGCTCGCCCCACGGCGTCGCGGTGCTGATGAACTTCGGCGTCGAGCCGGCCCGGCTGCCCGTGCCGGGCCGGGCGGAGCCCGAGGTGCTGTTCGCCTCCGGGGAACTCTCCCTGGAACCGGGCGCCGACGGCGGCGCGCTGGCGTCCCTGCCGGGTCACGGCGCGGCCGTCGTCCGGTACTGACCGGACCCCGTCCAGGCCTGTCGACGCCGCTCCGCCGCCCCGTCGCACCGCGTGCCGACCCCGTCTTCCTGCCCGCCCACCGAAAGGCCGCCGTGCTCACCTACGGACCCGACGCCCACTACGTCCCCGCCGAGAACCGCTACGAGACCATGCCCTTCCGCCGACTGGGGGAGTCGGGGCTGAAGCTGCCCGTCATCTCCCTGGGGCTGTGGCACAACTTCGGCGACGACAAGCCGCTGGCGACCCAGCGTGCGATCCTGCGCCGGGCCTTCGACCTGGGGGTGACGCACTTCGACCTCGCCAACAACTACGGCCCTCCCGCCGGCGCCGCCGAGCTGAACTTCGGGCGGATCCTGCAGCAGGACTTCGCCCGGCACCGGGACGAGCTGGTGATCTCGTCGAAGGCGGGCTGGGACATGTGGCCGGGCCCGTACGGGTTCGGCGGGTCCCGGAAGTACCTCGTCTCCTCCGTGGACCAGTCCTTGCGCCGGATGGGCCTGGACCACGTCGACATCTTCTACCACCACCGCCCGGACCCGGAGACCCCGCTCGAGGAGACCATGCGGGCCCTCGACCACATCGTGCGCTCGGGCCGGGCGCTCTACGCGGGGATCTCGTCCTACAGCGCCGAGCTGACCGCCCGCGCCCAGCAGATCATGCGGGAGCTCGGCACTCCGCTGGTCATCCACCAGCCGTCCTACTCGATGCTCAACCGGTGGATCGAGGCCCCCGGCCCGTCCGGGACGTCCCTGCTCGGCGCGCTCACGGAGGCGGGGATGGGCTCGATAGCGTTCACCCCCCTGGCCCAGGGCATGCTCACCGCCCGGTACCTCGACGGCGTCCCGGAGGGCTCGCGGGCCGCCGCGGAGAAGTCCCTGGACCCGGGGTGGCTCACCGACACGACGCTGGAGAAGATCCGGGGGCTCAACGACATCGCCGCCGCGCGGGGGCAGAGCCTGGCCCAGATGGCGATCGCCTGGGTGCTGCGCGAGCAGGCCGTCGGCCAGGTCACCACCGCCCTCGTGGGCGCGTCCTCGCCCGAACAGATCCAGGACAGCGTGGGGGCCGTGCACCGGCTGGACTTCACGGAGGAGGAGCTGGCCGAGATCGATCGTCTGGCCACCGACTCGGACATCAACATCTGGGCGGGCGCGACCGAGTCCAAGCACGAGTGAGCGGTCGGGTGCGGTAGTCCGTGGAGACATCCCAGTACCTGGCTCTGCTCGGCCTGTGGATCGCCGGGATCGTGGCGCCCGGACCGGACATCCTGATGATCCTGCGCAACGCGTCGCTGGGGTCGCGGACCGCCGGGGTGCTCACCGCTGTGGGCGTGATGACCGGCAACCTCGTGTGGATCACGCTCTCGCTCACCGGTGTCACCGTGCTCATCGGCAGGGCGGACGAGCTGCAGCTGCTCGTGCAGGTGGGCGGGGCGCTCTTCCTGGGCTGGCTGGGCGTGGGCGGGATCCGGGCGGGCCTGGCCGCGCGGACGGCTCCCGCCGACGCGGTCCCCGACCCCGTTCCCGACCCGTTCCCCGGCACCTCCGCGGCGGACGCCGGGGAGCAGGCGAGACACACCCGGACGGAGCCGGTTCCCGCCGGGGACCCGGTGGTCCCCGGCCGGAACCCCGGCCCGGCCCGTGCCTTCACGCTGGGGCTGGTGACGAACCTGTCCAACGCGAAGGCCATCGTGTTCTTCGTGGCCCTGTTCGCCAATGTCGTCCCCGCGGACGCCGTCTGGTGGGAGACCGTGCTCGTCTTCGTCCTTCTCGTGGCCGTCGGACTGGCCTGGTTCACCGCCGTGGCATGGGTGGGCTCCGTCGAGCGCCTGGCCACGAGCTTCCGCCGGCACGGCGCGGCCGTGGAGCTCTCCTCCGGCGTCCTGTTCCTCGTCCTCGCGCTGGGGCTGCTCGTCAGCGCGCTGTGACGGCTTACCCGCGGCCGGGGGCGTCCTGCCGGGCACGGTGCGGAGCGGCTCCGACCGGGGACTAGAATGGCTCGCTGGGCCCTCACCGCTCATGCCCCGCGCCATCTGACGCACGGTCGGCGTGCGCCGGGCGCGGCCCCGACGACCGACGACCCAAGGAGTACCGTGTCCCATCATCCGATCCGAGTGGCCATCGCCGGTGTCGGCAACTGTGCCTCGTCCCTGGTGCAGGGTGTGCACTTCTACGCCGATGCCGATCCTGCCGGTGCCGTGCCCGGGCTCATGCACGTGGTGTTCGGCGACTACCACGTGTCCGACGTGCAGTTCGTGGCCGCCTTCGACGTCGACGCGGCGAAGGTGGGGCGGGATCTGTGCGAGGCGATCTCCGCCGGGCAGAACAACACGCTGTCCTTCGCGAGCGTGCCGCACACGGGGGTGACGGTCCAGCGGGGTCCGACCCTGGACGGGCTGGGCGACTACTACCGGGCGGCGGTGGAGGAGTCGGGCGCTGCGCCGGTGGACGTGGCGGCGGCGCTGCGGGAGGCGGAGGTGGACGTGCTGGTGTCCTACCTGCCGGTGGGCTCGGAGGAGGCCGACCGGTTCTACGCCCAGGCGGCGTTGGAGGCGGGGGTGGCGTTCGTGAACGCGCTGCCGGTGTTCATCGCCTCCACCCCGGAGTGGGCCCAGCGGTTCGCTCAGGCGGGGGTGCCGATCGTGGGTGATGACATCAAGTCCCAGATCGGGGCGACGATCACCCACCGGGTGCTGGCCAAGCTCATGGAGGACCGCGGGTACGTGCTGGATCGGACCTACCAGCTCAACGTGGGCGGGAACATGGACTTCATGAACATGCTGGAGCGTTCGCGGCTGGAGTCGAAGAAGATCTCCAAGACCCAGGCGGTGACCTCCAACGTGGTGCGGGAGTTCGGGACGAAGGACGTGCACATCGGCCCCTCGGACCATGTGCCGTGGTTGGAGGACCGGAAGTTCGCGTTCGTGCGGCTGGAGGGTCACGGGTTCGGCAACGCCCCGATCTCCCTGGAGTACAAGCTGGAGGTGTGGGACTCGCCGAACTCGGCCGGGGTGATCATCGACGCGATCCGGGCGGCGAAGATCGGGGCCGACCGCGGGATCGGGGGGCCGCTGACCTCGGCCTCGGCGTACTTCATGAAGTCCCCGGCCGAGCAGCTGGCCGACGACGTCGCCCGCACCCGCCTGGAGGAGTTCATCCGCGGCGACCGCGAACGCTGACC
>NZ_JBISWL010000024.1:0-5777 GCF_044462265.1 Kocuria rhizosphaerae | reverse complement strand
CACACCATCGCCTGGGCCCAGGGCGGGACCACCGACGCGGGCAACCTCGCCCACCTGTGCCGGGCCCACCACCGGCTCAAGCACCGCCACGGCCCCCTCGGACGCTGGCGCGTCGCCCACCGCGACCCCGCCACCCCCGAGGGCGTCCTGGAATGGACCTCACCGGCCGGACGCATCCACGTCACCTACCCCCAGCACCACCACCACCCCCTGCTCAGCCCCCTGCGCCTCCCCGACCACCTCACCGAGGACCGATCCAGCCACGACCCGCCGCAGGACCCACCACCCCTGCCCCCCCGGACCGCCGCCCCTCGACGAACCACCACCCTTCTGAACCGACCAGCGGGCGGCGTGGCCTGTCTCGTGCGGGAACCGATCGCCGTCCGCGCGATTGCCGTCCGGACTGCTGCCCTCACGGCCCGGAAGAGACTGCTCCCGGACTCCTGTCAGAGCCAGGACGGAGGGCCCCCGGACCAGCGCGGCCCGACACCGGTGAGGGTGATGCGGCGGGGCTCGGCGTCGTCCTCGGCGTCGTCCTCGGCGTCGTCAGCGCCGTCGTCCTCGGTGTTCACGATCCGGCCGGGGGAGCCCGGATCCGGCTCGTCGGGGCCAACGGCGCTCTGGAGCGACGCGAGCTCGTCCGGACCCAGGGACCCTGTGCCGACGGCACGCTCCAGCACGATCTCGAGGCGCGAGTCGGAGAGGTGCTCGACCTTCCCGGTCCCCCACTCCACCACGGTCACAGCCGTGTCCACCGTGTCCTCGAGGTCGATGTCGTCGACCTCGGCCGGGCCGTCCAACCGGTACGCGTCCACGTGCACGAGGTCGGGCCCCCCGGGGCGGGGGCCGTCCGGCAGATTGGGGTGGCGGCGGACGAGCACGAAGGTCGGCGAGATGATGCCGGGTCGCACGCCGAGGCCACGACCCAGTCCCTGCGTGAACGTGGTCTTGCCGGCGCCCAGTTCGCCCGTGAGAACGACGAGGTCGCCCGGCCCCAGGACCGCCCCGAGTCGCTCGGCGAGGGCCTGGGTCTGCTCGGGACCGTCGACGTCGAGGGTCCGGGTCCACTCGCTCATACCGGTTCCTCCTCCGCGGCCGGCAGGGCGCCGCCGTCGGCCGACCGGTCCACGTACGCACGGGGTACCCGTGAGGACACACGGGTGACGATCTCGTAGTTGATGGTGCCGGCGGCCTCAGCCCACTCCGTCGCCGACGGGTTCGAGCCGGACCCGAACAGCACGGCCTCTGCGCCGAGCAGCCCGTGCTCCGGTGCAGCCAGGCCGGGCTCCCCCAGGTCCACGACGATCTGGTCCATGGCCACGCGTCCCACCTCGGGGTAGGTGCGGCCCTGGATCCGCACCGGCCCTCCGGTCCCCGAGCGGGGCACGCCGTCGGCGTAGCCCAAGGGGATCAGCGCCAGGGTCGTGGGGCGCTCGGTCACGTAGGTCAGCCCGTAGGAGACGCCCTGGCCCGCGGGGACCTCCTTGACCGCGTTGACCGTGCTCCGCAGGGTCATGGCGGGCACGAGGCCCAGCCGTTCGGGGCCTCGATCGCGGAACGGCGAGAGCCCGTAGAGGGAGACCCCCACCCGGACCATGTCCAGCAGCATGTCCTCGGGCCGGTCGAGGTCTGCGGCCGAGAACAGACCGGGCGAGTTCGCGGCGTGCCGCAGGACCGGACGCAACCCCGCGGCCCGGGCCGTGTCCACGGCAATGCGGAAGCGCTCGAGCTGCAGACGTGTCTCGGACCGTGCCGGTTCGTCCGCCACGGCGAGGTGGGTGAAAACGCCGACCACACGCACGAGACCCTCCGACTCGGCGCGCGCTGCCGCCCGCACCAGGTGCGGCCACTGCTCCTCCGTCGCCCCGTTGCGGCCCAGGCCCGTGTCGATCTTCAGGTGGACCTGGGCGGTCGTGCGCAGCTCGCGGGCCGCCTCGGCGATCGGGGCCAGTTCCCAGCCGCTGACCCCGAGCTGGATGTCCCGCGCCACCGCCGTGCGGAAATCGGTGTCCACGGTGTGCAGCCATGCGAGCAGAGGGGCGGTGACGCCGGCGGCGCGCAGCTCCAGGGCCTCGCCCACGTGGGCGACCCCGAGGGCGTCGGCCCCCGCCTCGAGGACTGCGCGGGCGACGGGCAGCGCACCGTGGCCGTAGGCGTCGGCCTTCACGACGGCCATGAGTTTCGCGGGCGCGGCGGCCCTTCGGATCAGCCGCACGTTGGCGCGCACGGCGTCGAGGTCCACCACAGCGCTGCGCTCGGGCCGGGGCGGGGAGGACGGCCCGCCGGGGCCGGTGGGCGGAACGGGGTCAGCACGGGTCACGGGCTCCATTGTGGCACCGGCGGGCCTCCGGCCCGGGCCGGCCGACCCTCTGCGGTGCGTGCCGCGTCCGGCGGCTACAGTGGAGCCGTGTCCGCCGCGCCTCTTCATGTCCTGCTGATCAGCCTGCACACGAGCCCCCTCGAACAACCGGGCTCGGGCGATGCGGGCGGGATGAACGTATACGTGCGCCATCTCGCCGAGTCCCTCGTCGACGCGGGCCACACGGTGGAGATGGCCACCCTCGACCGGTCCCCCGACGCCCCCCGGACCTCCGGAGTGCGCGCCGCACGCATCCGGGACGGGCTGCGGCTGCTCACGGTCTCGGTCCCCGGCGCCGCGGGCGCGAGCAAGGAGGAGCTGCCCCTGTTCACGCACGCGTTCGCGGACGCTCTGCGGGTCGAGGCGCTCCGGCCCGACGTCGTGCACGCCCACTACTGGCTGTCCGGAGCGGCGGGCCGCGAGCTCGCCGACGACTGGGGCGTGCCTCTGGTGCTGACCCTGCATACGACGGCGCTCGGGAAGAACCTGCGGGCCCGCAGGGGTGAGGGGATCGAACCGGCCGCACGGGCCGAGGCGGAGGCCGGGCTTCTCGCCCGGGCGGACGCCACCGTGGTGAACACCCGGACCGAGGCCCTGCAGATGGTCGAGCTCTACGACGCGGACCCGCGGAGGCTGACGGTCGTCGCCCCCGGCGTGGACCTCTCAGCCTTCTCCCCGGATCCCGAGCCCGGGGAGCGCCCGCTCGAACCGTACCGGGGCCCGGGGGAACGACCGCTGCGGGTGCTCTTCGCCGGACGGCTGCAGGCCCTCAAGGGCCCGCACGTGCTCGTCGACGCGCTCGCCCTGCTCCGCGCCGAGGACCCGGGCCTGCACGTGGAGCTCGACGTCGTGGGGGTCGGTACCCGCGGGTTCACGGCGATGCTGCGGGAGCGCGTGCGCCGGCTCGGCCTGGACGACGTGGTGAGCTTCGGCCCTGCCCTGCCCGCTCCCCAGCTGGCCGTCCGGATGCGCCACGCCGACGTCGTGGCGGTGCCCTCGTCCTCCGAGACCTTCGGCCTGGTGGCGCTGGAGGCCCAGGCGTGCGGCACACCCGTGCTGGCCACGGACGTCGACGGCCTGCGCACCGCGGTGCTCGACGGCGCCACGGGCCATCTGGTGCCCGACCGTGAGCCATCGTCCTGGGCCGGCGCGCTCGCCTGCCTCGCACGCCGGCCACGGGACCTGGACCGCCTGGGCGCGGCCGCCGCCTACCGCGCCCAGAACCATTCCTGGGAGTGCACCGCGCTGGCGACGGCCGACGTCTACGCCGACGTCCGCGCTGGAGCCGGCGTACGCGACAGTAGCCGCCACTGCGTGCCTACACTCGAATCGTGACGTTCCCCCCGCTCTCTCCCGTCCTCTCCCCGGACGACCTCGTCCGCCACCTCGACCACCACCGCATCACCGGGGCCGTGGCCACGCCCCGCGAGGCGAACCTGCGCAACATCCAGGGCTTCCTCGACGGCGACCAACACCAGCACATGGGCGTGGTACGGACCCGCGACTGGACCTTCGACGACGTGCTGGCGCTCATGCAGGAACGGGTGGGCATCTCGGCCGACCCCGAGCACCGCGAGGGGCAGGACACGATCTCCGCCGCCCTGGCTCTCGCGGCGCTGGAGCGCTACGCCCGGGTGTTCGGGGAGGTCGTCGCGGCCGGCGGCCGCATCCTCTTCGCCACGGGCCACCCTGCGGGCCTGTTCCCGGTGTACGCGCGGCTGGCCCGGGTGGCCCGCCGTGCCGGGGCGCACGTGGTGCGGGTCCCGGACGGCTTCCCGTTCGAGGACGGCGACGTCCGCCAGATCGAGGACGTCGTGATGGTCGAGCAGTACGGCGGTCTGCGGCACACCCACTTCCCCGGTCCGATGACCCTGTCCCTGGAGCGGCTGCGCCGCGACGGCCAGAACCCTCCGGACCTCGTGGTCGCCGACCACGGACTCGCGGGCGCCGCCGGATCCCGCGGGCTGCGCACCCTCGCGATCGCCGACTGCAACGACCCCGGTGTGTTCGTGGCCGAGGCGCAGGGCCAGGTGGAGGTGGCCGTGCCCCTCGACGACAACCTCCCACCGCGCGTCTACGAGCCCGTCACCGCGTACGTGCTGCACCACGCGGGTCTCGACGAGCACGTGTAGCGCACCATCGGCTCCATCGCGCGGCGGACGACGGGCGGCCCGGGCGCCTGAGCTCACCGACCCGTGCCCTGGCGGTGTCGCGCCCCCGCCCCGGAGGAGGCATCCGGTCTCCCCGGACCACCGGAGGTCCGTCCGGAGCACGAAGGCCCCCGCACGTGGTGCGGGGGCCTCGGGCGTCGGTGGTCAGCGTTCGCGGTCGCCGCGGATGAACTCCTCCAGGCGGGTGCGGGCGACGTCGTCGGCCAGCTGCTCGGCCGGGGACTTCATGAAGTACGCCGAGGCCGAGGTCAGCGGCCCCCCGATCCCGCGGTCGGCCCCGATCTTCGCCGCCCGGATCGCGTCGATGATCACCCCGGCCGAGTTCGGCGAGTCCCACACCTCCAGCTTGTACTCCAGGGAGATCGGGGCGTTGCCGAACCCGTGACCCTCCAGCCGCACGAACGCGAACTTCCGGTCCTCCAACCACGGCACATGGTCCGAGGGGCCGATGTGCACGTCCTTCGTCCCGAACTCCCGCACCACGTTGGAGGTCACCGCCTGGGTCTTGGAGATCTTCTTCGACTCCAGCCGCGAACGCTCCAGCATGTTCATGAAGTCCATGTTCCCGCCCACGTTGAGCTGGTAGGTCCGATCCAGCACGTACCCGCGGTCCTCCATGAGCTTGGCCAGCACCCGGTGGGTGATCGTCGCCCCGATCTGGGACTTGATGTCATCACCCACGATCGGCACCCCCGCCTGAGCGAACCGCTGGGCCCACTCCGGGGTGGAGGCGATGAACACCGGCAGCGCGTTCACGAACGCCACCCCCGCCTCCAACGCCGCCTGGGCGTAGAACCGGTCGGCCTCCTCCGAGCCCACCGGCAGGTAGGACACCAGCACGTCCACCTCCGCCTCCCGCAGCGCCGCCGCCACGTCCACCGGCGCAGCGCCCGACTCCTCCACCGCCGCCCGGTAGTAGTCGCCCAGCCCGTCCAGGGTCGGACCCCGCTGGACCGTCACCCCCGTGTGCGGCACGCTCGCGAAGGACAGCGTGTTGTTCTGCCCGGCGGAGATCGCCTCGCACAGATCCCGCCCCACCTTCGCCGCGTCGACGTCGAAGGCGGCCACGAACTGCACGTCGGACACGTGGTAGTCGCCGAACACCACGTGCATGAGCCCGGGCACGGCACCGGCAGGATCGGCATCGGCGTAGAAGTGCACACCCTGCACCAGGGACGAGGCACAGTTGCCGACACCGGCGATGGCCACTCGGATCGGATGATGGGACACGGTACTCCTTGGGTCGT
>NZ_JBISWL010000023.1:0-10816 GCF_044462265.1 Kocuria rhizosphaerae | reverse complement strand
CGCCCGCGGACGCCCACGTCGCGGACGCCCGGGGCGCGGTGACCGAGCCCGCCGCGGAGACCGCGGCCCGCGCCCAGGAGGAGCTGGCCGCCGAACTGGGCGAGCTGCCCGCGCCCAGCCCCGAGATCGTCGCGCTGTGCGAACGGATCCGGACCGCCATCCGGTCGAACCGCCCCGAGGACGAGGACGCGCTGCTCGCCACCGACCCGACCCGGGAGGCCCAGGACGCGGGCGCCACGGTCACCGGCTCGGTCGAGTCCCAGACCCTGGAGGTCACGGGCCCCTACGACGCGATGGCCCAGGCCCCGGCCGGCACCCCCGCGCTCACGCCCACCCCGATCGACGCCCCGTCCCCGGCGGTGCCCGGCACCGGGGTCGACGCCGGCTCGGCGGCCCCGGACCCCATCCCGCCCGAGAACACCTCCCTGGACGCCGACGTCGCCGCGACCGACCAGCGGATCGCCGAGTCCGGCATCGACACCCGGGTGACCCGGGAGATCCCGGACGGGCCCTTCGCCGAGGCGCGCGCGGCCCGCGGCGAGCTGGGGGAGGCGGCGCAGCGGACCCCGCAGGAGATCCAGGCCGAACAGCAGCAGGCCATCGACAGCGCGCAGGCGGACATGGCGCAGCTGCAGCTGCAGGCCGTCGCCGCGATGCGGGCCTCCCGCGCCGGGACCATGGACTCCGTCGGCGCCGGCCAGGGCGCCATGGTGGGCTCGGAGGAGCAGACCCGCGAGTCCGTCTCCGCGCGGGCCCAGCGCATCTACGACGACGCCCAGCGGCAGGTCGACACGCTCCTCGAACCGCTCAGCCGCACGGCGATCGCCCGCTGGGAGGCCGGCCTCACCCGGCTCTCCCAGGACTTCCACGACTCCCTGGACCGGGTGAAGCGGTGGATCGACGAGCGCCACTCCGGGGTCGGGGGCGCGATCCTCGCGATCGGCGACTACATCGCGGGTCTGCCCCGCTGGGTGACGGACGAGTACAACCGCGCCGAGCGGGAGTTCGGCGACGGGGTCTGCGAGCTGCTCCTGGAGATCTCCACCGACGTCAACGGCGTGATCGCCGCCGCCCAGGCCCTGATCCGCCGCGCCCGCGAGGACATCGAGGCCGCCTTCCAGGCGATGGAGGACGAGTTCCCCGAGTGGGCCGCCGCCGAGCGGGCCCGCTTCGGCGGCATGCTCGACGGGTTGGCCCAGCGGGTCACCGCGGCGCAGACGGGCTTCGTGGACGACGTGTCCCGCCGGGCCGTCGACGCCGTCAACGAGGTCCACGCCGAGGCGCAGGCCCGGCGGGACGAGGCCGGCGGGCTGGTCGGGCGGGTCGTGGCCGCGATCGAGGAGTTCGTCGACGACCCGGTCCGGGCGATCATCAACGGCCTCCTGCGGCTCGTCGGCATCCCGCCGGGGGCCTTCTGGGCCCTGGTCGCGCGCATCCAGCAGGTCGCCTCCGACATCGCCGACGACCCCGAGAACTTCATCAACAACCTCGTGGCCGGGCTCAAGCTCGGCTTCGAGCAGTTCTTCGACAACTTCGGCACCCACGTGCTGCGCGGCTTCTGGACCTGGCTCTTCTCCGAGCTCGAGACCCCGATCCCCATCCCGCGGGACTTCTCCCCCCGCTCCCTGCTCACCTTCGCGCTGCAGGTCATGGGCGTGACGTGGCCGCGGATCCGGGAGATCCTCGTCCGCCACATCGGGCCCACCGCCGTCGAGGTCATCGAGGCCGCCTGGCAGCTCGTCTCGGTGCTCGTCGAGCGCGGCCCCGAGGGGCTCGTGGAGCTCGTCAAGGAGCAGCTGAGCCCCGAGAACGTCGTCGGGATGATCCTCGAGGCCGCCGTCGAGTACCTCATGGAGGCGCTGATCCAGCAGGTCGTGGTCCGCGTGATCGGCATGCTCAACCCCGCGGGCGCCATCGCCCAGGCGATCGAGCTGATCTACCAGATCTGCTCCTGGGTCTTCCGCAACGCCGCCCGGATCTTCCGCTTCGTGGAGGCCGTGGTCAACGGCATGGCGGACGTGATCGCCGGCAACATCAGCGGGCTCGCCGACGCCGTGGAGCGCGCTCTCGCGATGCTGATCCCGCCCGTCATCGACTTCCTCGCCGGGCTCCTGCACCTGGGCGGGCTGCCCGAGGAGGTCGCCGAGGTGATCGAGCGACTCCAGACCGTGGTGTACGCGGCGATGGACCGGGTCATCGGGTTCCTCGCCGAGCGGGCACGGGCCCTGCTGGCGCGACTGGGCCTCGGCGGCGAGGAGGAGGACGGCGGCACCGACGACACCGAGCTCGGCACGACCGTCCGCTTCACGGCCGCGCGCGAGGGGCACCGCACGTGGATCGAGCGCGCGGGGGAGGACGCGACCCTCATGGTCGCGTCCGCTCCGACCGCGATCCGCGACAAGATCGGCCAGTGGCGGGGAAAGCTCTCCTCGTTCCAGAACGACGACGACCGGACCCGGGCCGAGACCAAGCTGAACGAGCTCGAGAGCACGCTCACGAGCATGGACGCCGACGCGGACGCGCTCGCCCGGGAGTTCGAGGAGGCCAACCGCGATCCGGCCGACGACAAGGAACCACCGGACGACAACTCGCTCGAGGCCCGCCAGCGCTCCCTCGCCACGCTGCTGCGCGAGGTCTTCGAGCTGTTCGAGGAGAAGGACCCGGAGGAGTACCTGAGGGACATCGCGGCCAACATCTGGACGCACGGCAACGAGTACGCGACCACGGCGGCCGGCCAGTGGGAGACGGCCATCACCCGCCCGAAGCTCGCGCCCGACGGCACGACGCCGATCTGGGACATGTCGGTCGTCAGCACCGACGGCGCCCGGGCGTGGCTGGCCCGGCCCGCGACCCACCGGCAGCTGCTGCCCTGGTTCCTCGTCGGCAGCCAGCAGAACCCGCGCTCGGCGGAGTCGGGGACGTTCAAGAACCACGCGTTCGAGACGGACTCGCCCGACCCGGCCCACACCGTGCGTCCCGAGTTCCTGCGCGTGCTCGGCAGCGACACGGCCACCCGCATGACGCGCGTGGCGAACCAGCTGATCAGCAGCGAGGACAACTCGGCTCTGCTGCGCCAGCTCCAGGGCTTGTCCTACACGTCCTCCGGCGGTCGGTGGGGCACGTTCGTCGGGCTGCCCGGCGACGCCGTGAACCCGCTCATCAGGACCGCGATCACGCGAGCCTCCGGCATCGTGGAGTTCCTGCGGGCGATGGTCTCCCCGGGGGAGTCCAGCGGCGTGACGCGGGCGCAGTTCTTCGCGGTGTGGAACGCCAGTCCGGAGACCAAGAACTACGTCAAACGGCTCTTCCGCAGCGTCGACGCGGGCAGCCACGAGTGGATCCCCACCGGGTTCATCCCCCGCGTCATCGAGACGGCGGTCGACGCCGCCAGTGCCGGCAGCATCCAGGACGGCCTGCGCTGGATCACCGCCCACAACACCCTGCGGTCCCCGACACGGTGGGTGCTCCATCCGCCCACCGTGCCACGGCGCCGTGCCGCGCGCGGGGAGCCGACCCACCTCGGGCCGGCGGTGTCCGTGGAGCTGTCCGGACACGTCGGTGCGTTCCGCCGGGAGGAGGACGGGGACCTGGTCTCGGCCGGGACCATCGGCACGGAGGAGTTCCACGACTGGCTCCGCGACGAGTTCACCGCCCACAACGGTCTGGGCCCACTGGGCTACATCCGGCACCTCCAGGCGCAGCTGCGGGTCCGCGTCTGGGACGGCAGCGTCGCGACGATCCCCGACTACGCCCTGAACCAGCCGGTCGGCATGTACTACCGCACGGACAACGACGAGGACCTGCAGCTCACGGTGGCCCAGCTCGCGCTGAGGCAGAGAATGAACTGGCAACGGATACAGGCGAACTTCGCAGCGGCCTACGCTGCGACGGAGAGCGAGGGATCGGGATGACCACCGACGTCGAACGTGCCATGGCCGACCTGCAGGCCGTCGGGCTCCTCGAGCCCGGCACCCCGCCGGCCGACGTGGGCGACCTGGTCATCACGAACGCGCGGACGCTTGAGGGCATCGAGCAGTGCACCGCCCTGGAGACCCTCTCGCTCATCGGCTGCTCGATCGGGGACTACACGCGCCTGGCCGGGCTGCGGTCCCTCCGGGTGCTGGTGGTCGAGAACAGCGACCTGTCCGGCACCGGCTGGGCGGCGGGGCTCGGCCTGCGGGTCGCCGTGCTGCGGCGCAACAGGGTGCGCGACGCCCTGCCCGTGGTCGGCCTGCCGACCCTGCAGGTCCTCGACCTCAGCGGCAACCCGCTGGGCCAGGAGACCCGGAGTGCCGCCCGGGACGGCAACCGTCTCGTCACCCTCGACGACGACGAGACGGCCGAGCTCAATGTCCTGCTGGCCGACGCCGGGACCGGGATCGTGAGCTACCGCGCCGGCGAGGAGCTGTGGGCGTGCGCCACCGGGCTCGACCTCGTCCCGCACCCCCAGACCGGCCACGTGCTGACCTCCCGGGAGGAGCTCCTGGAGGTGGCTCGGGGGGCCGTCCCTCCCCGTCGGCTGCTCCTCCGGGGCCCCGGCGACGCGGACGGCGGACGATGACCGGGCCGGGCGGGTACCGGGACCACGGCCCGGGCGTCCGGTGGCTGGCCGCCCGGACGGGCAGGACGCCCGAAGAGCTCGTGGGTTCGCCGGGGGCGGCGGCCTCGGCCCTCGGCGACGCGCTGCGGGAGGTCGCGGCCCTGGCCGCGCGGCTGGAGTCCCCGGACCCGGAGGCACGGGCCGCGGCGCGGGCGGAGGCCGACGACCTCCGCGCGCAGTTCGGGACGGCTCCGTCACCCGGGGAGACGTTCGGGAAGCGGCTCGCCGCGGCCCTGCGGGAAGCCGCCGAACGCCTGGACGACCTCCCGCCCCCGCAGGATCCCCGGCCGTGAGGAGGCGCCGACGCCGCGACGACGAACGGGCCGCGTGGCGGCGCCGGACGAGTGCAACAGTTCCGTCACAATCGGTGACTGTCGCTCCACCTCTCCACCACCCGTTCCGAGGTGACGTGCCGCCGGGCCGGGCCCAGCGACGCTCCGGGGGGCCGCACGCGCGAGGGAGCATGACGCACCGCTGACCGCTGACCAGGGCGGACGTCGTGGATGCGACCGGTGGAGGCGTTGTCGCCGTGGCCTGTCACGGGGCGGCATTTTCGCAGTGTCGGCGCGGTCCGTCTGTCCGCGCTTGTGGGGGTGTGCCCCCCACCGTGTCCCCTGGTTGGTTGTTCACTATCGAACATTCACTGGCAGGGCAGGGATGTCCGGTGCGGTGACGCGTCTCCGGGGCCCCGGTGGGTTCCGCCGGGGTCGCGAACGGCGTCCGATTGTTGCGGCTGGGGACGACGGCGGGGGCCGGCGTGCGCGCTTGCTCCCCGACCGGGGCCGGAAGTGTCCCGCGCGGGACGGACCGGGACACGGGACAGCCCTGCCGAGAGACGAGGAAGACAGGTGCTGACATGGCTGCAGGTGTCGTCAAGTGGTTCGACGCGGACAAGGGGTTCGGGTTCATCAGCCCCGACGACGGTTCCTCCGACGTCTTCGTGAGCCTCGCGGCCCTCGGTGAGGGGCCGTCCGCTGCGCTCGCGGTGGCCGATCGGGTGGAGTTCGAGATGGACATCCAGCCCTTCGGGCCGGAGGTGTCGCGGCTCCGCGTCGTCGTCTGAGGTCCCATCGGACCGGTCCTTCCCCGCGGGACGCTCAGGGGCGCCGGATCGTCCGGATCCCGAGCCGGCGTCCCGTGGGCGGAGGGCCGGGCGTCCGTCGGGAGCCGCTCAGGCCGGCCGGGCGCCGAGCTCGATCAGCAGCACCCCGCCCACGATGAGCGCCACCCCGGCGGCCGTCACCCAGGTGAACGGCTCCCGGAACAGCAGACGGCCGGCCAGTGCGGTCAGCGCCACGCCCGCGGCCGACCAGATGCCGTAGGCGACCCCCAGGTCCATCCCCTCCGCCAGCGCGAAGCTCAGGCAGGTGAAGGCCACGAGGTAGCCGGTGACCACGGCGGCGTACCAGCGGCGGCGGCCGTGGGCGGCCATCCGCAGGGACAGGGTCCCGGCGACCTCGGTGAGGATCGAGCCGGTGAGGAAGAGCCAGGCCATCAGGGAGCCTCCCGGGGCCGGGCGGGGCGGGAGGAGCCGATCTCCACGCACAGCACCCCGGCCACCACCAGCACGATCCCGGCGAGCGCGGCCGGGCCCAGGTGCTCGCCGAAGGCCACGGCCGCACCGAGCGCGGTGAGCGTCACGCCCAGGGCGGCCCACACGCCGTAGGCGACCCCCACGGGCGTGCCGCGGCGCAGGACGGCGGCCAGGAGCCAGAACGCGGCGGCGTAGCCGGTGACGACGAGCGCGTACCAGGCGGGGTCCCGGAGCGCCGCCTTCAGCGACAGCGAGGCCGCCACCTCGGTGACCACCGCGGCGGCCAGCAGCAGCCATCGCGTCACGGCTCAGTCCGCCAGCAGGTCGTCGGCCACCGCCCGGACCCGCGCCCGCTCGTCCGGGTCGAGGGCCAGCACGCCCGAGGCGTCGGCGAACCAGGCGCCGTCGGCGATGAGCCGGACCGCCACCAGCGGGCCCCGGTGCTCGGCCGGCACGTCCTCGGGCAGGGCCACCCAGGGCGCCACCCGCGCGGCCCAGCGCTCCTTGAGCTCTCCGCGCAGCCGCGGGTCGGTGAGCATCACCAGGTCGGCCTCGTCGAACTCGCCGGACAGGCACCAGTCGAGGTAGGCGCGCAGGCGCTCGCGGGCGGGCACCTCTTCCGCACGGGCGGGCAGGCGGCGGGCCATCTCCTGCTCCCAGCCGTCCATCACCCGGTCCACCAGGGCGAGCATCAGCGCCTCCTTGGTGCGGAAGTGGTACATCACCCCGGGCTTGCTCAGGCCCACGTGCCGCGCGGCCGACTCGAGGGAGATCGTGCCGCCGGCCCGGAGCAGCTCGAGAGCACCGTCCAGGATCCGGTCTCGGGAAGAAGTGCTCATAAAAAAGTACTTTACCAACCGGAAGGGTGGTGTCACGATGTTACGCAACACCGGCGCGGTCGGCCTGGCCGCCGCGTCGCCCTGCGGGCACGACGTCGTCCCGCACCCGCCCGGTCCGCGCAGGACCCGGCGGGTGCCTTCCGACTCGGGCCACCATGACCAGGAGGACTCGTCCCATGACTTCCGCCCTGCACCAGACCCCGACCGACAGCAAGCCCCGGGCCGAGGCCCCGCCCGACGGGCGTGCCCGGCCGACCGTGAACCGAGCGGTCTTCGCCGGCTCGGGCGTCACCATCGTCCTGTTCTCCCTGTGGGCGATCCTCGCCCCGGACCAGGCCTCCACCGTGATCAACGCCGTGGTCGGCTGGATCGCGACCAACATGGGCTGGTTCTACGTCCTGACCGCCACCGTGGTGACCGTCTTCGTGCTGGTGGTCGCATTCTCCCGTGAGGGGACCATCAAGATGGGCCCCGACCACTCGAAGCCGCAGTACAACCTGTTCACCTGGACCGCGATGCTCTTCGCGGCCGGCATCGGCATCGATCTGCTGTTCTTCTCCGTGGCCGAGCCGGTCACCCAGTACTACGGCCCGCCCGCCGGGGACGGCGCGAGCGCCGAGGCCACCCGCATGGCCGTGGTGTGGACGCTGTTCCACTACGGCGTCACCGGCTGGGCGATGTACGCCCTGATGGGCATGGCCTTCGGCTACTTCGCCTACCGGTGGAACATGCCCCTGAGCATCCGCTCGGCCCTCTACCCGCTGATCGGCAGGCGGGTGCAGGGGCGCGCGGGAGACGCCGTGGACGTCGCGGCGCTGCTGGGCACGATCTTCGGCGTGGCCACCTCCCTGGGCATCGGCGTGGTGCAGCTCAACTACGGCCTGCACCTCCTGTTCGGGATCGAGGAGGGCACCGCCGCACAGATCGGGCTGATCGTCGTGGCCGTGGTGATGGCCACCGCCTCCTGCGTCTCGGGCGTGGACAAGGGCATCCGCCGGCTCTCCGAGCTCAACGTCCTCATGGCCGTGGCGCTGATCGTCTGGGTGCTCGTCGCCGGCCGGACCTCGTTCCTGCTCGACGCCACGGTGCAGAACCTCGGCGACTACGTGGCCGCGCTGCCCGGGATGACCCTGGACACGTTCGCCTACACCGGTGCGGCCGACTGGATGGCGGGGTGGACGCTGTTCTTCTGGGCCTGGTGGATCGCCTGGGCGCCGTTCGTCGGGCTGTTCCTGGCGCGGATCTCCCGCGGCCGCACCCTGCGCGAGTTCGTGATCGCGACCCTGACCGTGCCGTTCCTGTTCATCCTCATCCTGGTCTCGGTCTTCGGCAACAGCGCCCTGGCGATCGTCACGGGCGGCGACGACGCCTTCGGCCAGGCCGCCATGAACACCCCCGAGCGGGCCTTCTACTCGCTGCTCGAGCAGTACCCGGGCGCGCCGCTGCTCATCGCGCTCGCCTCGCTGGCCGGACTGCTGTTCTACGTCACCAGCGCGGACTCGGGCGCGCTGGTGATGTCCACGTTCACCTCGACGATCCAGGACCCCACCCAGGACGGGCCCAAGTGGCTGCGCATCTTCTGGGCCGCCGCCACCGGGCTGCTGACCCTGGCGATGCTGCTGGTGGGCGGGGTGCCGACCCTGCAGGCCGCCACGCTGATCATCGGCCTGCCCTTCTCGATCGTGATGTACCTGATCATGATCGGGTTCTGGAAGGCCCTGCGCGCCGAGCGCTCCCAGCGCGAGGGACGCAGCTCCACCCGCCGCTCCGCGGCCGCCTCCCGCATCCCCGGCCCGGACAGCCACTGGCGCCGGCGGCTCTCCCGGACCGGCTCGTTCCCGGGGCCGAAGTCAGTGCGCCGCTACGAGGACGAGGTGCTCGTCCCCGCCCTCACGGAGGTCGTGGAGGAGTTCCGTGCCCATGGACGCGACGCCGAGCTCACCAGCTCGGTGGTCGGCCACCAGGACCTGTCCGAGCACACGCTGACCGTGCGGATGGGCGAGGACCGGGACTTCTGCTATCAGATCTATCCGGTGGCCACGCCGGTGCCGGCCTTCGGCGGGTTCCGCACCAACCCCGACTCGGACCTCTACTACCGCCTCGAGGTCTTCAACGAGACCGGCTCCCAGGGCACCGACGTCATGGACTGGAGCCACGAGCAGGTCATCAACGACGTCCTCGACAGCTGGGAGGCGCACCTGGCCTTCCTGAGCATCCACGCCGGCCCGTCCGTGATCCAGGACGGCGAGCAGGGCCACCCCGACTGGTCCACCGACATCCACGACGTGCCGACGGGGCAGATCCCCGCGGCGAAGGAGGCACACCCGTGAGCACCACACTCTTCATCGACGGACAGTGGCAGGCGGCCGCCCAGGGCGGCACCCGGACCATCGTCTGCCCCGCCGACGGGACCGAGGTCGGCACCGTCGCCGAGGCCGCCGCGCAGGACACCGAACGGGCGATCGCCGCGGCCCGCCGCGCCTTCGACGACGGCCGCTGGTCCGGGATCCCCGGGCCGCGGCGCGGGGACCTGCTGCTGCGGGCCGCCGCCCGGCTGCGCGAGCGCAAGGACGAGTTCGCCCGCGCCGAGTCCCTGGACACCGGCAAGCGCCTGGTGGAGTCCGAGATCGACATGGACGACGTCGGCGCCTGCTTCACGTACTTCGGCAAGATCGCCGCGGAGCAGGCAGGACGCGTCGTCGACGCCGGGGACCCCGCGGTGGTCTCGAGGGTCGTCACCGAGCCGGTGGGGGTGTGCGGGATGATCACGCCCTGGAACTACCCGCTGCTGCAGGCGGCGTGGAAGATCGCCCCGGCGCTGGCCGCGGGCTGCACCTTCGTGCTCAAGCCCGCCGAGCTCACCCCGCACACCGCGGTCCTCATGATGGAGGTCCTCCAGGAGGTGGGCCTGCCCGGCGGCGTGGCGAACCTCGTGACCGGCGCCGGCGCCGAGGCGGGGGCTCCGCTGGCGAGCCACCCGGACGTGGACCTGGTCTCCTTCACCGGCGGGGTGCTCACCGGCCGGGCGATCGCGGCCGCCGCGGCGCCCACCGTGAAGAAGATCGCCCTGGAGCTGGGCGGGAAGAACCCCAACGTGGTCTTCGCCGACGCCGACGTCGACGCCGCCGTGGACAACGCCCTCAACGGCGCGTTCGTGCACTCCGGGCAGGTCTGCTCCGCCGGGGCGCGCCTGGTGGTCGAGGAGCCGATCGCCGAGCGCTTCGTCGACGAGCTCGTCCGCCGCGCCGAGCGGATCCGGCTCGGCGGGCCCTTCGACGAGCAGGCCGAGACCGGTGCGCTGATCTCGGCGGCCCAGCGGGCGAAGGTCCACGCCTACGTGGAGTGCGCCCGCCGGCAGGGCGCCCGGGTCCGGTGCGGCGGCGAGTACGCCACCGGTCCCTCCGCCGACGGCCGGCTGGACCTCGGGCAGGGCTTCTTCTACCCGCCCACGGTCATCGACCGCTGCACCCGGGAGATGGACTGCGTCCACGACGAGGCCTTCGGCCCCACCGTCACGGTCGAGACCTTCCGCACCGAGGACGAGGCCGTGGAGATCGCCAACGACACGATCTACGGCCTCGCCGGCGCGGTGTGGACCCAGGACGCGGGCCGGGCCCAGCGGGTGGCCGCCCGCCTGCGCCACGGCACGATCTGGATCAACGACTACCACCCGTACCTGCCGCAGGCGGAGTGGGGCGGGATGAAGCAGTCGGGTGTGGGCCGGGAGCTCGGCCCCACGGGCCTGGGCGAGTACCAGGAGCTCAAGCACGTCTACCAGAACACCGCCCCCGCCGTGACCGGCTGGTTCGCCCGGCACTGAGCCGCGCCCGCCCGGCGTCGTCG
>NZ_JBISWL010000022.1:0-12626 GCF_044462265.1 Kocuria rhizosphaerae | reverse complement strand
CGACGCGGCGCCCCCGACCCCGCACACCCACCGACTCCCGCTTCATCCACGTCCAGGAGGAGACACCATGACCGTCCCGAGCCCCACCCCTTCGCCCGACACCACCCCGCAGGAGTTCGACTACCTGGTGGTCGGCGGCGGCTCCGCCGGCGCCGTCGTGGCCGCCCGGCTGTCCGAGGACCCGTCCGTGACGGTCGGGCTGATCGAGGCCGGCCCGCACGACGCGGGCATCGACGAGGTGCTCACCCTCAGCCGCTGGATGGAGCTGCTGGAGTCCGGCTACGACTGGGACTACCCGCTCGAGGAGCAGGAGAACGGCAACTCCTTCATGCGCATGGCCCGCGCCAAGGTGCTGGGCGGGTGCTCCTCCCACAACTCGTGCATCGCGTTCTGGGCCCCCGCCGAGGACATCGACGAGTGGGAGCGGCGCTTCGGCGCCGAGGGCTGGAACGCCGAGACCGCCTTCCGGCTCTACCAGAAGCTCGAGAACAACGACGATCCCGGCGCCCACCACGGCCACGACGGGCCCGTGCACCTCATGCAGGTGCCGGACGACGACCCGTGCGGCGTCGCGGTGCTCGAGGCCTGCGAGCAGACGGGCATCCCGCGAACCCCGTTCAACACCGGGAGCACGGTGGTCAACGGCGCGAACTTCTTCCAGATCAACCGCCGGCCCGACGGCACCCGGGCCTCGGCCTCGGTGGCCTACCTGCACCCGGCCGCCGACCGGGGCAACCTCACGATCCTGCACTCGACCCACGCCACGCGCGTGGTGGTCGAGGCCGGCAGGGCCGTGGGCGTGGAGGTCGTGGACAACGCCTTCGGCGCCACCCGCACCGTGGCCGCCCGCCGCGAGGTGGTCGTCTCCGCCGGGGCGGTCGACACCCCGAAGCTGCTGATGCTCTCCGGGATCGGCCCCGCCGAGCACCTGCGCGAGGTCGGCGTGGACGTGCTCGTGGACGCCCCCGGCGTCGGCGCGAACCTCCAGGACCACCCCGAGGGCGTGATCCAGTGGGCGGCGAGGAAGCCGATGGTCACCGAGTCCACCCAGTGGTGGGAGGCCGGGATCTTCACCCAGGTCGACCCGGACACCGACCGGCCGGACCTGATGATGCACTACGGCTCGGTCAACTTCGACATGCACACCTACCGGCAGGGCTACCCGACGGCGGACAACGCCTTCTGCCTCACGCCCAACGTCACCCACGCGCGCTCCCGCGGCACGGTGCGGCTGCGCTCGCGGGACTTCCGGGACAAGCCGAGGGTCGACCCGCGGTACTTCACCGATCCCGAGGGCTACGACATGCGGATCATGATTGCCGGGATCCGCAAGGCCCGGGAGATCGCGGCGCAGCCGGCGCTGGCCGAGTGGGCGGGGGAGGAGCTCTTCCCGGGGAAGGATGTGCAGACCGACGAGCAGATCGCCGACTACGTCCGGCGGACCCACAACACCGTCTACCACCCGGCCGGCTCCTGCCGGATGGGCCCGGCCGAGGACGGGATGTCCCCGCTGGACCCGCGGCTGCGGGTCAAGGGCGTGGACGGCCTGCGCGTGGCCGACGCCTCGGTGATGCCGGAGCTGACCACGGTCAACCCGAACATCACCGTCTACATGATCGGGGAGCGGGCCGCGGAGCTCATCGCGGCCGACCGTGCCGGGGAGCGGGCGGAGGAGCTCGTGGCGGCCGAGCGGTGAGCCCGTCCTCGTGACGGACGAACGGGCCCGGTGCCTCCCGCGGGAGGCACCGGGCCCGTTTCTCCGTGCCGTTTCTCCGTGCCGTTTCTTTCGTGCAGTTCTCCCGAGCCTTCCGGCCCTAGGAGGTCGGCGCCTTGACCTTGTAGATCGCGCCGGTCGACACGTCCTCCTCGAGCGCCTCGAGCGTGCGGCCGCGGGTCTCGGGGACCTGCGTGTACACGAAGAGCAGCGCCAGCACGCCGACGCCGGCGAAGAGGAAGAACGTCCCGGTGATGCCGACGGCGTCGACCAGGGAGGGGAAGTAGAGCGAGAGGAAGCCGTTGGCCACCCACAGCGCGAATATGGACACCCCGATCCCGAAGCCGCGCATGTGCAGCGGGAACACCTCGGAGAGGTACACCCACACGGCGACGTTGAGGAAGGTCTGCATGGAGCCGACGAAGGCCACCACGAGGGCCAGGATGACCCAGGGCCGCAGCGGGTTGCCCTCCTCCAGCGTCATCGCGGAGAACCCGATGAGCAGGTGGCAGGTGGTCGTCAGCGTCAGGCCGATCATGAAGGTCTTGCGCCGGTCGAGCCGGTCCATCAGGTACAGCGCGATGAAGCCGCCGATCACGGCGATCACGCCGGGGGCGATGTTGGCGATGAGGGCGGCGTTCGCGGAGAAGCCGGACTCGATCAGCACGATCTGCCCGTAGTACATGATCGAGTTGATGCCGGTGAGCTGCTGGGCGATGCCGAGGCCGATGCCGACCAGCATGATCCGGACCAGGTTCTTGTTGGTCAGGATCGCGCCCAGCCCGATCTGCTGCTCGGCGCGCTCCTCCTCCGTGATGTGCTCGACCTCGCCGAGCTCGGCGATCGCCCGGTCCTCGGAGCGGACCTTCTTGAGCACCTCGAGGGCGTCGTCGTGCCGGCCCTTCTCGACGAGCCAGCGCGGGGACTCCGGCATCCGGAGCATCCCGATGAACAGGGCCACGGCCGGCAGCGCGGAGATCGCGAACATGATCCGCCAGACCCCGGTGACATCGCTGAAGACGTTGCCGATGATCGCGTTGATCACGAACGCCGAGAGCTGGCCGATCACGATGGCCACCTCGTTGCGGCCCGCGATCGAGCCACGGATCTCGTAGGGGGCCATTTCCGCGAGGAAGACGGGCACGACGCCCGAGGCCCCGCCGACGGCCAGGCCCAGGCAGATGCGCCCGGCCACCAGGATCTCGTAGTTGGGGGTGAACACGACGATCATCGTGCCGACGAAGAACAGGACGGCGAGCAGGAGGATCGTCTTGCGGCGCCCCCAGGCGTCCGAGAGGCGCCCGCCGGACAGGGCCCCGACGGCGGCCGCGAAGACGAGCGAGCTGGTGACCACGCCCTCGGTGAACGGGGTGAGGCCGAGCTCGGCCGACATCGGGCGCAGCGCGCCGTTGATCACACCGGTGTCGTAGCCGAAGAGCAGGCCGCCGAAGCAGGCGACGATGGAGATCAGCCCGAGGTACTTGCGATGTGGTCCGGAGGTGAGCGGCGGCAGCGTCGCCGCCGACTCGCGGGATGAGGAGGTGGCCATCGTGGGTTCCTTTGTTCGTGCGCGGCGGTCGCGCTTCTCGCACTGCGCGATCCCTGGGACGGACGGGACACTCGGTGAGTGACTCACGTCTCAAAAGTGTTGATGTCACGATGTTAGGACATATGGGTGAGCCGCGTCACCCCTCCGGGGCGAATTGCTTCGGAACGACGTCCGGCCGAGGGGCAGAGGCCCTGGTCAGGCGGGATCGCGGAACAGGAGGATGTCGGCCCACTGGGCCTCCTCGTGGCGCACCAGCACCGTGCCGCAGACGATCTCCTCCCGCCGCCCGCCGCGAAACGGGTCGAAGACCGAGGTCCGGGCGTGGAACATGTTGGGGAACCCGCCGACGAATCCGTTCGCGGTGGCGTAGTCCTGGGTCGCCCGGAAGCGCGCCTCGACGTCGCCGAGCTGGTTCTCGCGAAGGTTGAGGTGGTACAGGCTCACGTCCCGCCACTCCGCGGCCCGCGGGGTCAGCAGGTACGTGCCCAGGCGCAGCCCGTCGCCGTAGTCGCCGTCGAAGAAGGCGGGGAAGCCGCCGGGCGAGCCGTGGGCGGAGGCGTACCTGGCCACCGCGCGCATCCGTTCGCCGAAGTCGCCCAGCGCGGTGTCGGGGATCCCGAGCTCGGCCTGCGGGGGAGTGTGCCACTGCACGCCGCCGGGCCGCAGCATGATCGTGCCGCCCACGTGGTCCAGGCCGTACCGGGCGAAGTAGAAGTTCGGGAAGCCCGTGGCGAAGCCCTTCTCGGCCACCTTCACGGCCCGTGTGCGGAAGGTCTGGATGAGCTGGTCGTCACGGGAGGGTCCGGTGCCCGGGAAGACGCCGATGAACTGAGGGGGCGCCTTCGCCGGGGCCGGGCCCATGACCGCGTCGAGCTGCTCGCGCAGCGGGCGCAGCGGGGCGTCGGCGGCCTTGGGCGTGGCCGAGACCCAGGTCCACGGGGTCGGGGTGTCGTCCTTGCCCGGCGCCCTCTCCACCGTGGCCAGGGCGTGGACGCCCACCAGGGCGTAGCCGCTGAGCGTCCACGCGAAGGAGGGGCCGCCGCTGTCGCCGCCGGCGATGAAGCCCCCGTCCTGGCTGGCGTACCAGTACAGGGCGGGGTCCGTGGCGTCGGTGACGCGGGCGTAGCCCACGCGGTACTGTCCGTCGCTCTGGGACGGGACGGCCGTGTCCCCGGACCCGGTGGCGAACTGGAAGATGCCCCGGCCGAAGACGGTGAGGGCCATGCCGCCCTCGGAGCCGAAGTAGGGGAACTGCCCGTCGGCGTTGACCAGCCGGGTCTGGTCGGGGGCCAGTGTCGTCTGGACGAACGGGGAGGCGAGCTGGAGCAGGGCGACGTCGTAGGGCCGGAAGGTCTCGATCCGCACGACCGTGCGGGTCTGTGCCGTTCCGCTGCCGTCGCCCACGTCCCAGCCGGCCCCGATGCTCATCGGCGCCAGGCTCTGCAGCAGGTTCTGCCCGGGCCGGTCCGGGTCCGGGACGAAGTTCCCGGAGGCGTCCCGCTGCTCCACGCAGTGCGCGGCCGTGATCACCCACCCCGGGCGCAGCAGGCACCCGCTGCACGAGCCGTTGACCGTCACCAGGCCGAACTCCTCCTGCACGGCCGCGCTGACGGCCGTGCCGCGGAGGGCCTGCCTCACCTGTCCCAGTCGTTCCCCGCCCATGACCGACCTCCGAAGCTACGAGGCGTCGCCCGGAGTCGCGGGCCGATGCCGCCAGTGGACCGTTCGTCCTCGGAGTGTCCCACCGGTCCGCCCGGTGGAACAGGGCTGCGACCCAACCGTGACCTGGGGCGACGCCGTGGCGCCGTCCGGGCGCGGTACGGCACGGCTCAGCGGTCGAAGCGCGCGCCCCCGGGCTTCGGGGCGAGCACCAGGAGCACCAGCAGGACGAGCCCGCCGATCAGGGGGACGAGGCCGAGCAGATAGAACCAGCCGGACAGGTCGACGTCGTGCAGGCGCCGGACGGTCACGGCGATGCCCGGGAGGAGGTTCACGAGCCCGAAGGCGAACATCAGGAGGGAGAGCAGGAGCCCGAGGGCGTTGGTCTCTCCCGTGGGGGACGTCCCGACGACGGAGGAGAGGATGCTCAGCACCACGGCGACCCCGGCGGTGTACAGCGCGACCCACCAGTACTCGGAGCGGCTGGCCCGCCCGGAGAACTGGGCGTACCGGGCGTAGAAGCGCCGGACGGCCCCGGCGAACCCGACGGGAACGCCCGCCTGGGAGCCGAGCGGCCGGGGGGCCCGCTGGTAGGGGCCGGGGTTCCCGAAGCCACGACCGGGGGTCCCGGTGGCGGGGCCGAACCCCTGCGAGTAGTCGTGGCCCACGCCCGACGACGGCGTCCTGCGCATGCTCATGGTCTCTCCCCGCGAAGAAGTGTTTGCTGGTGCACAAAGCGTAGGGCGCGGGTGCCGTGTTCGTTCCACCGGGGAGCAAGAAAGATCGAAATGCATCCTTTATTGCGGAGCGGTCGGTGTCGGCCACCGGGCCGGGCCGCTGGGGGTGCCGGTCAGTGGCGGGTGCGCCGCGCGGCGGGGTGTGCTGGGCTGTGCTCCTGCGCCGGGACGGCGGCCGTGGTGGCGCGCACGACGACCCGTGTGGGCAGCTTCTGCGCCGGGTCCGGCTGCTCGCCGCGCAGCAGGGCCAGCAGCAGGAGCGCGGTCCGGGTGCCCTGCTCACGGACCGGCTGTCGGACCGTGGTGAGGTCCACGAGCTCGGCCAGCGGGTGGTCGTCGATGCCGACGACCGAGATGTCCTCCGGCACGCGGAGGCCGGCGCGCCGGATGGTGCGCATCGCTCCCAGGGCCATCTCGTCCGAGTGGGCCAGGACGGCGGTGGGGAACGTGCGGGCACTGAGCAGCCGCTCCATGGCTTCGGCGGCCTGGACGCCTCCCCACGTGGTGGTGACGACCAGGTCCTCGTCGACCGGGACCCCGGCGGCCGCCATGGCCTCGTAGAAGCCCCGGGTGCGTCCGTGGCGAGCGGGTTGATCGGCGCGGTCGGGGTCGACGGCCGTGATCGTGGCGATGCGCCGGTGCCCCAGGCGCAGCAGGTGCTCCGTGGCCTGCCGGACGGCGGTGGCGTCGTCGACGGAGACGTAGGGGTAGGTCGCGTCCTGGCCTCCTGCGGCCACGATGGTGACGCCCATCAGCTCGAGCCGGCGCCGCTCGTGCTCGGTGACCGGGACGGCGACCACCACGATGGCGTCGACCTTGCGGCGGGCGGGGAGGTGCTCGAAGAACGCGTGACGGCCCCCCGGGTCACCGACGTGGTAGAGCAGCACGTCGTGCCCGGCCTGGCGCAGGACCTCCTCGAGGCCGTTGACCATCTCCCCGAAGTACCAGCGGTCGATGTGGGGCACCACCAGGGCGACGGTGCGGGTGGCTCCGGTGGCCAGGCGCGAGGCGTCCGGGGAGGCGACGTACTCGAGGCGGCGGGCGACCTCGGCGACACGCTCCCGGGTGGCGGCGGACACGCCGTAGGCGCTGTTGAGCGCGCGGGAGGCCGTGGCCAGGGACACGCCGGCCTCCCGGGCCACGTCGGCCAGGCCGACGGCTTTCGAGGAGTTCATGGCCTCAGTGTAGGGGCATAGGAAGCGTTTCCGAAACCCTCTCGGAAAAGCGACGGACAGCGGGATGCGGACCACGTCGTCCTCGGGACATCACGGATAAGTGGGGGTTGACATCGGCCAGATGTGTCCCACATCATTTTCGGAAGCGCTTCCGAAACGGGGCGCACAACTCTTCCGGAGGAGGAAGTCCCATGACCGATCGTCTGGCCACTCAGCATTCCGTCCGCACGGCACGCTCGAGGTGGCGCGCCCTGGGGGCGGGTGCCTGCGCGGTGTTCGCCCTGGCGGCGTGCGCGCCTCCCGGCGGGGGCTCGGCCCCGGCCGGTTCCGGGGCGGACCCCACGGACGTCTCCACCGAGCTGGGGGAGGAGCCCATCGAGCTGACCCTCTACGACGGCGCGGGGCTCAAGGCCAAGGACGAGGCGCTGATCGAGGCCTTCGAGGAGAAGCACCCCAACGTGACGATCACCGGCCGCTACGACCCCGACGACGTCCAGGCCCAGAACGCCCCGCGCGTGCTGGCCTCGGACGACCCGCCGGACATCGCCCGGGTGATCGCCCTGTCCGATGTGGCCGGCGACGGGCTGCTGACCAACCTCGACGCCTACGCCGACGCCTACGGCTGGGACGAGCTCCCGGAGGGCCAGCTGGCCCAGTACCGGGTGAACGAGGACGGGGTGCGAGGGGAGGGCTCGCAGTACACCCTGGCCGACGGCTTCACCGTCACCGGCTTCTACTACAACAAGGACCTGGCCGAGCAGCTGGGCATGACCGCCCCGCCGCAGACCATGGAGGAGCTGGAGGAACTGCTGGCCTTGGCCGAGGAGGCCGACATGGTGCCGATCATGGCGGGCAACCAGACCGGGCAGGTGATGACCAGTGCTCAGATGATGCTCAACAACGCCCTGGGGGCCGAGGCTGTCAACGACTGGGTCTTCCACGCCCCGGAGGCCACGATCGACACCCCCGAGGCCGCCGAGGCCGTGGGCACGGTCCAGGAATGGGCCGAGGCCGGGTACTTCCCCGCCGACACCAACGGCACCGACGCCACCGCGGCGCTGGGGCGCTTCGCCAACGGCGAGGCCTTGTTCTACGCCTCCGGCAACTGGGACGCCGCCGCCCTGGACGAGCAGATGGGCGAGAACGTCGGGTTCTTCCTGCCCCCCGCCCCGGAGGGCGAGGAGCCTGCGACGATGTCGGACCCGGCCTCGAACTTCGCCATTCCGGCCGGCTCCGACGACAAGGACGCCGCCGCCGCGTTCCTGGACTTCCTGCGCTCCGAGGAGGCACGTCAGGTGGTCGCCGACGCCGGCTTCGCCCCGTCCGGCGAGGGCGAGGTCCCGGCCACGGAGGAGGGGTCGGTCAAGGCGCAGATCCAGGAGGCCTTCGCCCAGCTGGTGGAGGCCGACGGCCAGGTGCAGTTCGTGCAGAACGCCACCAACGGCCTGACCACCACCTGGAACTCCGAGGTCCAGCGCCTCGTCGAGGGAGCCACGAGCCCGGAGGACATGCTGGCCGCGGTCCAGCGCCAGTACGAGAGTGAACTGGATCGATGAGTTCCCTCGACGGTTCCACCGGACCCCTGCAGGGCCTGGTCCGGCCGGCCCCCGCTCCTGCGGCGGAGCCGGCCGGGCGGCCCGGCCGCGCCGAGGAGGCTCCCCGGCCCCGGCGTCGGAGGAGGAACTGGGGCGGATGGCTGTTCGCGGCGCCGGCGGCGCTCATGTACGCGCTGTTCGTGCTGCGCCCGCTGGCCGCGTCGGTCCAGTACTCCTTCTACGACTGGGACGGCATCACCGTGGCCACCTTCGTGGGCCTGGACAACTACGTGCGGGTCTTCACCGACCCGCAGCTGCTGTCCTCCATCTGGCACGCCTTCTTCCTGATCATCTTCTTCACCGCCATCCCCGTGACGGTCGCGCTGCTGGTGGCCGGCCTCATCCGGGAGCTGCGCAGCAAGGGACTGGGCAAGCTGGCCCAGGCCCTGCTGTTCATCCCCTACGTCATCCCCGCCGCCGCGGCGGCGGTCGCCTGGAGCTGGATGTACGCCACCACCGGGGCGGTGAACCAGCTGCTGTCGGCCGTCGGGCTGGAGTCCGTGACCCGCGCCTGGTTCGGCGACTTCACCTGGGCGCTGCCAGCGGTGGGCCTGATCGGCACCTGGATCAACCTCGGCTTCTGCACCATCCTGCTGATGTCCGGCATCGGCAAGATCGACGCCTCCCTGTACGAGGCGGCCAAGCTGGACGGGGCCGGGTTCTTCCAGACCTTCCGGGCCATCACCCTGCCCGGGCTGCGCCAGGAGATCGGCGTCTGCGTGACCATCACGATCATCGCCGCCCTGGCCAGCTTCGACATCGTCTTCATGGCCACCCAGGGCGGACCGGGCTACGCCACCATGGTGCCCGGCGTGCAGGTGTACCAGCTCGGTTTCACCGAGTCACGCATCGGGCTGGCCTCGGCCCTGGCCCTGGTCCTCAGCGTCCTCGTGCTGGCCGTGATCCTGCCCCTCCAGCGACTCTTCCGGGAGAAGTGACCATGCGAACCCCCACGAGCACCCAGATCCCCGGCGTGGCCCTGCTGCTGCTGGCGATGGCCTTCTCGATCTTCCCGCTGCTGAGCATGCTCTTCACCGCCCTGCAGCCGCAGGGGTCGGTGCCGCTGGGCCTGAGCTGGCCCAGCGACCCGCAGTGGCACAACTTCCTCGACGCCTGGAACGTCGCCAACATCACCACCCTGGCCGGCTCCAGCTTCCTGCTCGTGCTCGGCGTGGTGCCCCTCGGGGTGCTGCTGGCCACCATGGCCGGCTACGCCCTGGGCCAGCTGCGCATCCCCGGCGGCTCGATCTTCTTCGTGCTGCTGCTGCTGGGACTGACCCTGCCCTTCGAGGTGACGATCGTCCCGCTGTACTACCAGATCCGCGAGATGGGCCTGCTCAACACCCGGCTGGGCCTGATCCTGCCGCTGATCGGGCTGAACCTGCCGTTCGCGGTCTTCTGGATGCGTGCCCACTTCCTCAACGCCCCGCAGGAGCTCTCCGAGGCCTCGAGCATGGACGGGGCCAACGCCTGGCAGTCCTTCCGCGCCATCCACCTGCCCCTGGCCCTGCCGGCGATCGCCTCCCTGGCGCTGCTGATGTTCATCTCCACCTGGAACCAGTTCCTGCTGGCCATCGTGCTGATGGATGACCCCGAGAAGCGCACCATGGCCGGCGCCCTGCAGAACTTCGTCGGCCAGTACTCCACCGACGTGGTCCTGCTCAACGCCGGTGCGCTGCTCATCATGGCCCCGATGATCCTGGTCTTCCTCTTCTTCCAGCGGCACATCGTCAAGGCCATGCTCGCCGGCTCGGTCAAGGGCTGACCCGGCTCCGGCCGTGCGTCGTCGGCGGCCCCACCGCGGGGCCGCCGGTGAGCGCCGACCACGCCCCGGCCCGCGGGCCGCCCCTCGTCTCTCATCCTCGGACGGAGTCCTCATGTCCTCTTCTCCTGCCCTGCCCGCCACCGACCCGGACTGGTGGCGCACCGCGGTGGTCTACCAGGTCTATCCCCGCTCCTTCGCCGACTCCGACGGCGACGGCGTCGGGGACCTGGGCGGGCTGCTCTCCCGCCTGCCGTACCTCGCCGAGCTGGGTGCGGACGCGATCTGGCTCAGTCCCTTCTACCCGTCCCCGCTTGCCGACGGCGGCTACGACGTCTCCGAGTACCGCGACGTCGACCCGCGGCTGGGCACCCTGGACGACTTCGACCGGGTCGTGGCCACCGCCCACGGGCTGGGCCTCAAGATCATCGTCGACATCGTCCCCAACCACACCTCCGACCAGCACCCCTGGTTCCGGGAGGCCCTCGCCTCCCCCGAGGGTTCCCCGGCGCGGGACCGCTACATCTTCCGCGACGGCACCGGTCCCGACGGCGACCGGCCCCCGGCGGACTGGGTCTCCCACTTCGGGGGGCCGGCCTGGGAACGGGTCGTCGAGCCGGACGGGACGCCGGGGCAGTGGTACTGCCACCTCTTCGCGAAGGAGCAGCCCGACCTGAACTGGGACAACCCCGAGGTCCGCGCCTACTTCGCCGACACACTGCGGTTCTGGGCCGACCGCGGCGTGGACGGGTTCCGCATCGACGTCGCCCACTCCCTGGCCAAGGACCTCTCCCACCCGCTGCGCGACCAGCCGAACCTGGACCGCATGCTGCCCCTGGACGGCACCGACCCGCTCTACGACCGCGAGGAGGTGCACACCATCTACCAGGAGTGGCGCCAGGTCTTCGACGAGTACGACCCGCCCCGGATGGCCGTGGCCGAGACCTGGTCCCCGGCCAACGAGCGGACCTACCTCTACGCCCGGCCCACCGAGCTGGGGCAGGTCTTCGACTTCTCCCTGCTGAAGTCCGAGTGGGGCAGCGACCGGTTCAGGACCGTGATCGACCAGGCCATCGCCGGCCACGCCGGGACCGGTGGCGGCCTCACCTGGGTGCTGTCCTCCCACGACGTCCCCCGCCACGCCTCCCGGCTCGCCCTGCCCGAGGGCGCCGACCCGGACGAGTGGCTGAACAGCGACGGACGTCACCCGGTGATCGACCCGCAACGGGGGCTGCGCCGCGCGCGGGCCGCCACCCTCATGATGCTGGCCCTGCCCGGCTCGCCCTACCTGTACCAGGGCGAGGAGCTGGGCCTGCCCGAGGTCCCCGACATCCCGCACGAGGCGCTGCAGGACCCGGTCTGGGAACGCACCGGGCACGCCCTCAAGGGCCGTGACGGCGCCCGGGTGCCCCTTCCGTGGACGCGCACCGGGACCTCCTTCGGCTTCGGCGACGACGGCGCCTGGCTGCCCCAGCCCGCGTCGTTCGGTGAGCTGTCGGTCGAGGCCCAGGACGGCGTGGCCGGCTCCACCCTGGAGATGTACCGCCACGCCCTGCGCCTGCGCCGTGAGCTCCCCGGGCTGCGCTGCACCGACTTCGCCTGGGCCGACGCCCCTTCCCGGTGCCTGTCCTTCGACCGCGGGCCCGGATTCCGGTGCCTCGTCAACCTCTCCGACACCCCGTGTCCGCTGCCCGAGGGCGCGGAGGTCCTGATCTCCAGCGGCTCGCTGCCCGACGGGCAGCTGCCGCCCGACCACGCCGTGTGGCTGTCCGTGTCCTGATCCCCGCCCTCTGGATGCCCGCCCTCTCGATCCCCGCCGCGGGGCCGTCCCGGCTCCCGGCCATGCCCCACCGACCCGGCGCAGTGTGTGCCGGGATCCCTGAAAGGAACGACTGATCATGTCTTCTGTCGTCTACGACCGTGTCACCTGCCAGTACCCCGGGGCGGCCTCGCCCTCGGTGACCGACCTGTCCCTGGAGATCGCCGACGGGGAGTTCCTCGTCCTGGTCGGGCCCTCCGGCTGCGGGAAGTCCACGACCCTGCGGATGCTCGCCGGGCTGGAGGAGGTCACCTCCGGGTCCATCCGGATCGGGGACCGTGATGTCACCGACGTGCCCTCGCGGGACCGGGACATCGCGATGGTCTTCCAGAACTACGCCCTCTACCCCCACATGGCTGTGGCCGAGAACATGGGCTTCGCCCTGAAGATCGCCAAGATCGACGCGACGGAACGGCGCCGGCGGGTGGAGGAGGCGGCGAAGATCCTGGACCTGAGCGACTACCTGGACCGCAAGCCCAAGGCCCTGTCCGGCGGCCAGCGCCAGCGGGTGGCGATGGGGCGGGCCATCGTGCGCTCCCCGCAGGTGTTCCTGATGGACGAGCCGCTGTCCAACCTCGACGCCAAGCTCAGAGTGCAGACCCGCACCCAGATCGCC